>JBCCEG010000474.1:0-1488 GCA_039030455.1 Myxococcota bacterium
AGACACTGCCCCAACAGCCCCCTGATCACATCGCGCATGTCGTCATAGTAGTTATGCCCATACGCCTCGTGCAGCGGCGTGTCGTACTCGTCGATGAGTACCCACGGCGTCATGCCGTCGTGCTTGAGCGTGAGCAGCTTGGTCAAAATCGCCAGAATGGCTTGACACTCGGCCGGTTCGGCCTGTTTGTGAATGACTTTTTCCAACACGTCGCGCTGGTCGTACGCGAGCTGACCCACGGACACATCGCGAGCGTGGGTTTCGGCAACCACCGACAGCAACCCGCGCAGCTTGATCCACGCGTCGTCCCACTTGCGCGCCTTGATGTCTTTCAATGTGAGAAAAAGCACGGGCCGCTTGCCGCGCTCCTGGTGATAGCGTTCGCCTGCTTGACTGATCGCCAAACCGTCAAAAAGGTCCGGCTGATGATCCGGCCCCCAGTGCAAAAAGCACCGCAGCATGTTCAGGTTGACGGTTTTGCCAAAACGCCTGGGGCGGGTGATCAGCGTGACATCGTCGCCGCCGTCGAGGATCTCCTTGATAAACAGGCTCTTGTCCACGAACGCACAGCCTTCCTCGCGCAGCTTGGTAAAGTCCGACACGCCCCTGGGCATGGGGCCGTGGGGATTGACGATGCGGGCCGACTGTCGTGTACCGGTGTTCATCACCGCCATGATACCGCCCCGCCGACTGCTTGATTGTTCAGGACTCGCCTCGCCGTGTCTTTCGGCGCCGGGCTCAGCTGCAGCGCCTTCATGTAAGCGGCGATGGCCCAACGGTCCGCGGGGGTCACCTTATCCCCCTGCGCGGGCATGGTGCGAATGCCGTTGGTGATGACGTCAAACACGTGCCCCGGACTCAAACCGCGCGCGTAATCGGTGTGGAATGATGGCGGTCGAACGCGCAAGCGCACCCCCACCGGGCCGTTGCCGTCGCCCGCGGCCGAGTGGCAACTGGCGCACGCGATGTTAAAGCGCTGTTGCCCCCGCCGCACGAATGCTTCGTCGATTGTGAGAGAAGCCGGAAACGTGTCGGCCGGTTTGCCTTTTACCAACCCCCGATACAGGTGATCGTCTTCGTCCAACTTGCCGCGTGGGACAACGCCTCGCGGCAGGGGGCGCATGGTGCGTTTGTCTTGAAACCAGGTGCTTGCGCGGTAAGGCTTGCCCTTGGGTTGTGTATCCATATTGGGGTTGACATGTACCGGCGGTTTGTTGGAACTCCAGCCTCGGCATCCCCCGGCCCCCAGCAACAGGGCACAGAGAATGATCCCAATCCGCGTCATGCCGCCCCCTGCGGCACCGTCTCTATCCGTTGCGCGCCGGTTTGGCGCAGCAGCTGGGCCGTCTGTTCAGGGTTGAATCGTGGATCGTCGGTTTGAATGGCCAGACAAAAGCAATCGTCGGTCACCTGCTCGAACGGCCGTGCCGCGAACAGGGGATGGTGCCAGCGCGGCAATCCATTTAGCGCCAGCATGCCAAACACCGC
>JBCCEG010000475.1:0-1488 GCA_039030455.1 Myxococcota bacterium
CAGGCGGCTTGCACCGTTCGGAACCAAGCACCAGGGGTGAGGGTCGCGAACCCGCGTTGCGAACCATGCGCAGCGAGGAACAAACCAAGCACCAGGGGTGAGGGTTCCGAGCGCAGCGAGGAACGGTGAGGGTCGCGAACCTGACGCTTGACCGTTTGCAGCGACCGCTTTAGCAGCTGAGCTGGTTGCAGCCACCCTTTGGCTGAACCAGCGAAAGCTTGATCAGCGAAAGCTGAACCAGCGAGCGCTTTTGGCCGACCGCCAAACGACTTGGTCCACGGTCGGCAATAGAACTGCTTTTTTGTGCACAACAAAGTGCTAGATCGCCAAGATTGAGGCCAAAGTCCAAGACCTGAGCGCAAACCGGGGTGCTACACCTAGGGCGCTCGTGCCACTCGCTTGCTCAGGATTCATCAGCCCTCCTAGATCGACCCGAGAACAGTCCCTCGATGCAAAAGAGCCACCGATGCACAAACGAGCCGTCTGGCTGGAGTTCGCGGGTTTGCCGCCAGGGTGGACAATAGGACCGTGAAAAACCTTTCTTTTTTCGATCGCCCTGCAATATGGTATGGCTAGATTCGGGTTATCGAGGCAAGGGACCTGTGAGAGCTAGGTTCTATCACACTTAAGTCGATTGGGCCGAGTGTGTGCAGAGCGAGGTTACCAAACTGGTGTTTACACAAGCGCCTTATGTGGCGTTGGATTCGCTCGTGAATCGAAAAAAAATACGGGGGACGAGGGTATTTAAGCCCGCTCAAGGAGCGCGACTCTATGATATTTTACCCCCTAGCACCCTATTCAGTGCACAAAATATGTATGATAATATTTTCAGTTTTTACAAAATTAAGGAGCTAGGCAGTCCCCCTATTATCCTCACCTTCCACCGGGAAACGGCGCAGAGTGGTTAGCTGTTGGGCGAAGAACTGAATGAGCGTTTACGGTCGCGGGCTAAACGATCACCTAGCAGTCCCTCCCTACATAGTCTCGCTGGGAATTAGTACCAAACGAAACACACGCCACCTGTGTTTATAGAGTAAAGGAGGAAAAAAATTTGCCTCTCGGCAAATTTTTTCGCGAACAACGCTACGCCACTCCCAAAGCTGCCACCTCGATGCCCTCTAGGGCGAGTTGAAGGTTTGGTGTTCACCGAACGCTAGTTTTTTATATGGTGGAACCTCGGGCCCGAGCGCTCGCTTCGAAATATAAATACCACTCCCCCCCCCCCGGTGCTAGAGCGAACTTCTTGTACTCGCTGGTAGATTAGCTTCGAAGAGAGCTACATAAACGAGCACTAATAGGCGACCCGTAGGGAGGCGAACATGAAGCGCAGTGGAGTTCATGGTGGGGTCCGAGACCACACCATGACTCGCCGGTACGGCCATCGACCAGCGTCACCTGCCCCGACGCGTCCAGACCCGCCTCGGCCAGCATGTTGACGATGTCGTCCTCATGCGCGCCGTCGAACACGGGCGTTCCCATCGGCACGCC
>JBCCEG010000476.1:0-1485 GCA_039030455.1 Myxococcota bacterium
CCAAGTCGATGCCAAGGAAGACAGCGACCACGACGAGGAAGACGACAACCTCTACTCCCAAGCTCGATATGTCTCCACCGGCCGAGGGTGGTTTTCCCAACAAGGCATAACGCGGCTGTTCGGCACGGCGCAACAGACTTTGCGCCGGCAATTCCCCCAAACCCACATGCTTGGCGCGCACCGGCAGGGCGCGGTAGTCAAAGCGGTCTCAAGCGACCGCAATCCAAAGACGTTGCCTGTAGAAACGCGATTAATCGCGTCTCTACGACGAAAATACAGCACAATTAACAATAAATTTTACTTATTCAATTGACAAATAAACAATTGGACGTTACATTAACGAATAGCAACAAGAAAGGAGGTGCACGCATGGCACGGCAAAAAGATCGCGCGGCGGCGGCGAAATCAGCTTCCGGTGACGCCCACGTGAACCAGTTTGTCCAACAATTACGGCAACCGACTCCGCGCCAGATGGAGCAAGTGAAGGGTTTCGTCGACGCCCTCACCGCCACCCAAACCGCCAAAACCCCGCGCCGGGGCTGGGAACAAGCTTTCCACGTTGAGGACGGCCTTGACGATCCTGTTTTGCAAGACGCGCAATACATTCAAAATCACTGGGACAACACTGAGTGGGTATGGTAGCCTGCCGTTTTGAAGTTTATCTGGTTGATCTGAACCCGGCGAAAGGGTATGAGATCCAGAAAAAGAGACCCTGTCTGGTTATCTCGCCAAACAAGATGAATATGTCCCTGCAAACTGTGATTGTCGCTCCAATGACAACACGGATTCGTGGCTACCCTACTCGCATTCCGGTTACTTCCGGCCTAAAAACCGGCGAGATCGCACTGGATCAACTGAGAGCTATCGATCGGAGTCGGCTCATGAAAAGACTCGGTATGATCGGGAAGAGATCAGAATCCATGTTCTTAAGGTACTGGAAGAAATGTTTACCTGATGATTTAAACCCCCATGATCTCCTGCTCCAGCTGCTTGATTTGATCGCGCAGCGCCGCCGCTTTTTCAAACTCTAGCTGTTTGGCCGCCTCGCGCATGCGTTGCTTGAGCGTGGCGATGGTCTGCTCGGGGTCGGCGCCCGGCTCCACTGCGACAACGGGCGGTTCCGGTTTTGCCTGCCGCAGCTTGGTTTTTTTGCCGCCGCCCTTGCCAGGCCCCATTTCCGCGTCCATCTCGCGGGTGGGTTTGACGATGCCGCGCGGCGTGATGCCGAATCGGGCATTGTGCTCCTGCTGAATCGCGCGACGGCGCTTGGTTTCGTCAATGGCCACGCGCATGGAGTCGGTGATGCGGTCGCCGTAAAGAATGGCGCGGCCGTTGACGTTGCGCGCGGCGCGGCCGATGGTTTGAATCAGACCGGTGGAGGAGCGCAAAAAGCCTTCCTTGTCCGCGTCTAGAATCGCCACCAGCGCCACCTCGGGCAGATCCAGCCCCTCGCGCAACAGGTTGATCCCCACAATGACGTCGAAC
>JBCCEG010000477.1:0-1462 GCA_039030455.1 Myxococcota bacterium
GAACTGTTACATCCGCTTCAACCTGCCCATGGTTAGATCACCTGATTTCGGGTCTGGCGCACTCGACTGAAGTCGCACATTTCGCACTCGCTTTCGCTTCGGCTACGGGCCAGAGACCCTTAACCTTGCCAGCTACGCCAACTCGCCGGGTCATTATGCAAAAGGCACGCCGTCACCCTGCTTACGCATAGGGCTCCGACCGCTTGTAGGTGCACGGTTTCAGGTACTGTTTCACTCCCCTAGCAGGGGTACTTTTCACCTTTCGCTCGCGCTACTGCTTCACTATCGGTCACCGAGTAGTACTTAGCCTTGCGGGGTGGGCCCCGCGGATTCACACCAGGTTCCACGAGACTGGCGCTACTCGGGAAATCTCCCAGAGATGAGCATGTTTCGCCTACGAGGCTGTCACTCTCTTTGGCCCGGCTTTCCAGCCGGTTCGGCTACAAACTCATTTGTTAACTCTGTCGCGGATCCGCAGTTCCGCCTGGAGCTCCCACGACACCCGGTACGCAGCACCTGCGGGCTCATACACGTATCGGGTTTAGGCTGATCCCTTTTCGCTCGCCGCTACTGGGGGAGTCGATGTTTCTTTCCTTTCCTGCGGGTACTGAGATGGATCAGTTCCCCGCGTTCCCCACGACGTGCTATGTATTCACACGCCGCTCGCGAGGGTCTACCTCGCGTCGTTTCCGAATGTAGGAAATCCCCGGATCAACGCCTGCTTACGGCTCCCCGAGGCTTATCGCAGCTAAGCCACGTCCTTCGTCGGCTCTCGGTGCCAAGGCATCCCCACGTGCACCCTTTGTAGCTTGACCTAAATCCTCACTCTAAGAACCTCGACGATTCTCACACCCAGCTTGTCAAAGAGCTTTCGTCATCACCGCGGACGGCAACAACGACTATCCGGGGAGCCAACGCGCGTGACACTAGGCCAGGCGCTCCACTCCCGTATTGGATAGCCCATCGTTCGGCGGCCCATGCCGCCGCACGACAGGAAAGAAGGATCGGACAGTTTCGGGGTCGCGTGTGCCCTGTGTCTTTCCGACATTGGCCGAAGCCATTGCCGGTCTATTTATCCTTAGAAAGGAGGTGATCCAGCCGCAGGTTCCCCTACGGCTACCTTGTTACGACTTAGTCCCAATCACCAAGCTTGCCTTCGGCGCCGCCCTCCTTGCGGTTAGGCAAACGACTTCGGGCACTCTCGGCTTTCGTGGCTTGACGGGCGGTGTGTACAAGGCTCAGGAACATATTCACCGCGGCGTAGCTGATCCGCGATTACTAGCGATTCCGGCTTCAAGAAGGCGAATTGCAGCCTTCTATCCGAACTGAGAGCGATTTTTTGGGATTGGCTCCGCATCACTACTTGGCCACCCTTTGTCTCGCCCATTGTAGTACGTGTGTAGCCCCGGTCATAAAGGCCATGAGGACTTGACGTCATCCCCACCTTCCTCCTGCTTAAAAC
>JBCCEG010000478.1:0-1458 GCA_039030455.1 Myxococcota bacterium
CGAGGGGAGGGGAGGGAGTCGCGCAAGCGCTGGCGGGAGTCGCGCAAGCGCTGGCGGGGTTCCGACACTCGCTCACTCGCCCTGAACGTAGTGAGGGGCGAGGGGAGGAAAGGCGCGGGGAGAGCTTGCGAGGTGACAGCACAAGACAAACAGTCGCGGTTGCGCCCCCGGGTAAAAACCTCTGGTGACGTACCGCTTTCAGGCTCTGCCCAAAAGCAGCGTTAGCCCGAAGGCCATTTGTCAGAGGGTACGGCCGCCGCGAATGTTTAGCGCCGCTATACGTCGCCGCTTGCGCGATTACACCCACTTTACGCGCATAGGATTTGCGTCCACTTTTTCCAACTCGGGGGTCGACCGTTGGTGGACGCGCCGGCGGGCCTCGGCGGTGACCGCCTAATTCGCCCAGCATGCTTGCGCGACTGCTCTCGCGTTTGCTCGCTTGCGCGCATCGTATGCACTACTCGCCGGCGTAGCCGGCGAGGTGCAGCTTTGCTGCTTCCCGGGGGTAGAAAAGAAGAGAGGCGGGAGAAGTCAAACCGAGTGCCGTAAGAGTGTTCTTGCTCGTTCCCGAAGGGAAAGGCTTCTTTATCCCCCCCGGCCTCTTCCTTGGCAAAATTGGCAAAACCGGTGTCGCGCAAGCGCTGGAAGAGCAAGAAGAGCAAGCGCACCCCAACGCGCAAGCAAGCTGCGCCCAATTAGCGCTAGGGGCGGGGCCGCGGACGCCCTATTGTGCTAGTTTATTGGCAATCCATTGTGTATAATTGTTTAAAGGTACCGCTTCTACAACAATAGGCATAAAAGCGTGGTTTGCTCCACAGATTTCGCTACACTGGCCATAGAATACGCCTTCTCTCCTCATGAACATGGAAACTTGATTAAGCCGGCCCGGAACCGCGTCTATTTTTGTACCGCAAGAAGGAAGCGCCCACGAGTGCAGCACATCCGCTGCGGTAACAATAACTCGTATGTGTGTGTTCACAGGCACGACCACTCGCTGGTCGACCTCCAACAGTCGCAGTTGACCAAGTTCTAGGTCCTCTTCTGGCACCATGTAGCTATCAAAAGCGATGTTCTGTGAATCGGGTCCCGTATAATCACTATATTCAGTTATAGTCGACGTTTCGCCAAGCGGATCGTCGCTAATTCAGAACCACACGTGAAACTTTCGTCTCATACGGCTCCTTGCGACCGGGCCGCTTTTATTTTGTGCTTAAGGCGCCGCAAGTGCTATTTGCGGTAGGCCGGCGGAGCCGGAAAAATGTTGGTGCTAGGCTAGGTCGCTTGGTTATTCCCCGGTTGGGCGAGCAGTGTCTCCGGCTTCGCCGGCCTACTACCCCTTTCTGACTGTTTACTCGCTCTTCCCTCCCCTCCAGCGCTTGCGCGACTCCCCTCCCCTCCGGTCCACTCCGTGGACGCGGAGCGGTCGGCTTTCGCCTTCGGCGAACGGGTTCCGCCCCG
>JBCCEG010000479.1:0-1457 GCA_039030455.1 Myxococcota bacterium
CCGTGCGCCCGCTGCCCACGGCTTGCTCGCGGTGGATGGAGCCGCGACTGTTCACCGTTCTTTGTAAAAAAGCCTGCAGCAGCAGTTGCGGCCCCGCTTCCTTGTACTGAAACGCATCCAGCCAACTCTCGGAGTGCTCGCGGAAAAAACGCTGAAAGGCCGACAGAAGTTGACGCATGTCGAGGGGTTGACCGGGCAGACCGCCGACAGGGCGCTCCATTTCCAGCCACTTCTCCCAACCACTAGCCAGAGCCCTGGGAATCACTTCGCGGTAGATGGGATTAGCCAGGCCCAGGGTTCCCCCTTGATCCTTTCGAATCAGGCCCAGGTCCGTGACGTATTCAAAATCCTCGTTGGTGGGACGTAGGTTTTGGCCGCTGACAATGGTGCCGATGACCCGCTTGACCCGCTCTTGCTTGAGCTTGTCCATGAGCTGTTCCAGATGGGTTTCACGACGTTGGATGAGTCGTTCCTTGGCGGTGTCGATGTCCGCGACCGTGATGGTTGTGGCGCGAACCCGCCCCGCCTTGTCGCGAAAGCAGAGGTCGTAGGCCAGCGCGTTGACCAACCAGGGCTGTCCTTGCGTGAGTTCGAAGACCCGTTCGCAAACCCCTTGCTGGAACTTTTGACCCGTCTCTTGCGTGTGCTGGGCGTACAGATTGTTGACGTCGTCTTGCGAAAAATCTCCCAGGCGCAGGGAGTTGGACTTGACGTTGAAGGGGCTGCCGGCCGAGGCCAACCGTTGCAGTTCGGGACGATCCTCGGGGTTGACGCGGTAGTCGCGGATGTCGCGCATGCCGCACAGAATCAGGCTGTGGGGGAAGGGGGTGGTGACGCGGTTGATGTATCCCGCGCGCAATTGGCGCAGCAACGAGATGAGGGTTTTGCCCACTAGGGCGTCGGCTTCGTCGATGAGCAGCATCAACGGCTTGGGGTTGTGTTGACACCAAGCGGACAACACGCGTCCCAGAGCGCGGGTAGGCCCCGACACGGCCAGATGTTGTTGCCAGTGTTGCGTGACAAAGTCGTCTTGCAGGGTGCATTCGCTTTGCTGCGCCAGCGTGTCGAGGATTGCGCGCATGCCCTCGGCGACGTCTTCCACGGCGGCTTGCGCCTCCTCCACGTTGATGTAGACGCAGCGGATGTCGCCCCGTTGGTTCAAGAAACGGCACAGGGCCTGCAGACAGGTGGTCTTGCCCGTCTGGCGGGGGGCGTGGAGCAGAAAGTATTTTTTCTGATCGATGTGCCCCAACACTTCGGCCAAATCCCAGCGCGCAAGCGGATCGAGAGCGTAATGGTCGGCCGGATCGATGGGTCCGGCGGTGTTGAAGTAGCGGGGCATGGAATCACCCTATCACGCTGTGGCGGTCGGGGGTGTTTTGGGTGTGGGTTGGATGGGGGTTGAGGGGCCTTTTTTTGCCCGAAAGGGGGACTTTCGGACCAAAAAAGGGGGGTAA
>JBCCEG010000480.1:0-1455 GCA_039030455.1 Myxococcota bacterium
CACGCTGGCCGCGTCAGCCGGTGACGACAACACGGTCAAGCTGTGGGACGTCAAAACCGGCGAAGTGCGGGCAACCTTGGAGCACAAGGCAGCGGTGCAGTCCATTACCTTCGATCCGCAAGATTCCGAGTTTTTAACCAGCCTTTCCACTGATGGCACGGTGCGCATGTGGAACGTGGAAGAACTTGACTCTCCTGAAATTGAACGGGAGTTTGGCGGCAAACCACAAGAATGCGCGAACAGCGTAACTATCGAACCCAAAGGTAAGCTTCTTGCCGTGGCCAGCCAAGACGGAAAATTACGCTATTGGAAAACTAGAGGGATGAAAAAAGATCCTAGCTCCGTGATCGAGGCCCATACGGGGCCGATCAACACGCTGGCATACTCGGCGCAAGGCACCTTGGCAAGCGCTGGCAATGACGCCGTGGTCAAGCTGTGGGACGGCAAGCAGCCGGACAAGGTGATCGCGACACTCAAGGCGCACACCCAACCCGTTCGCAGCGTGGTGTTCGACCCCAAGGCGACGTTGGCCGCGTCGGCGGGCGACGATCGGGTGATCCGGCTGTGGGATGTGGCCAAGGGAGAGGAGATTCGGCGGTTCGAGGGTCACGTGGGCGGCACCACGGGCCTACAGTTCGTGGCCGACGGCCGCCTGCTGGTGTCGGTGGGCCACGATGACACCTTGCGCGTGTGGGACGTGGGCACGGGCAAGGAGCAACCCGTGTTCCAAGACCAAGACGGCTGGGAGCTGACCTATCGCGGGCAACAATTAGCCCTACGCGTGGACAAGCAAATGGAGCAGACCATGGCGATTCAGCAACTGCAAGACGAGTTAAAAAACGAAAGAGAATACATGGTTTTTGGACTGCATACAGGTCATTTTACTAAAGATTCAGCCGAAACGCAATACATGGTTACTCAAGTGAAGCAGCATGAGAGTTTTAAGCAAAAACTATGGGATTTTGTAGAACGTTCAAAGAGTAACCCTAAAATCGCCCTCATAGCCGCCAATGCCCTTACAGTCCTCAACGCGGCGGGCGAGTCGTTTGAAGGCAAGAATTTGCAGGGCATTCACGCGGCGGTTAAAAACGACAAAACAAATACATTTAACGGCCCCGATTTAGGTGGCGCAAACTTTAAAAACGTAAATCTACAAAACGCTGATTTAAGAGGTAGCAATATTGTTAATGTAAGCATGAAAAACTGTATTTTAATAAATGCTGACCTCGGCGGCGTTCGGCTTGGGCCACAAGCCCCCAAGCCGAACATTCCCCCCAAAGTCTTCAAGGGGCATACAGACTATGTAAGAAGCGTCGGCTTTTCGCCCGACGGCCGGCATCTGGCCTCCGCCAGTGATGACCAGACTGTGCGGCTGTGGGATGTGCAAAGCGGGGCCGAACTCAAGGTCTTCAAGGGGCATACTTCCTCTGTTTACAGCGTCGGCTTTTCGCCCGA
>JBCCEG010000481.1:0-1453 GCA_039030455.1 Myxococcota bacterium
CAACTCTCCATTAGCCATCAGAAAAGGGAAACGACGAAAACATCACAGCGGGGCTTCCGAACCGGAAACTTTTTCAGAAGGAGAGGAGGGAAATAACGACCGAAGGCGGCAAGCGCTGGAGCGGAGGGCGGGGCGGCCGGGGAAGAGGGGTCTTTATCCCCCCCGAAGGCGAGCACTCCGGAGGGGACGGCCGCACCTTCTTACAATACAATATACTATTGATAGTAGGCTCGTAAAAAGGTGCGCTCGACTTTGGCGAGCGCAACCAAGGCAAGGGAGGACGTTGCGTTCTGTTCGTTCCTGGGATCAAAACCCCTGGCGAGGGCGCGCGCGATGGCGCAGTACACTTGACTACTAGCGACTGCTCTGGGGCTTTCTCGGCGCATAGCGCCGAGCCCAACAGGCAGGCTGCGCCGTGGGGCCACTATATTATTGTGAGCATATTTCTCAGTGTTTGGCAAATCTTCTTGCGCTTGCCAGGCGGCAGGCTACGCCGTCAGGCTACGCCTGATACCTCAATCTGGTGACATTAACATTATGCGTGATTTCAAATTCAACAAACACATGACAGAAGCAGCAAAATTAGTAGGTGCAGGATGTGCAACAATTGCGCTAGCGGGTGCTGGTGCTGGTATAGGTATTGTATTTGGTTCACTTATCAACGCTGTGGCACGAAACCCTTCGTTGACAAAAGCGCTGTTTGGTTACGCAATATTAGGCTTCGCGTTAACCGAGGCAATCGCACTGTTCGCCTTAATGGTGGTGTTTTTAATACTATTCGCAGTATAAGTCTAACAAAATGTAGTGGTGCGCTCGCTCCGGCTCCGCCGGCCTCTCAGCGCTTGCGCGACTCTACTCCGAACCTTCGCCGGGAGCAAGAGCAAGAGCAAGGCGACCGCCCTCTTCTGTGCTACCTTTCAGATCACGGTTTACAGCCCAGCGCCTGGCAGAGGTCACAGGCCGGTTGCGACCTGCTCACCTAATCCAAAAGCTCGTCTATAAACCCACGGCACTTGTACGGCAACCGACTCAGGCGCGCTTCTCCCCAAACGCCAAGTCGGGCGCCGCCCCGCCCCGACCCCCACCCCCGCCCCCCCGCCCCTCCGGGGTGGGGGGAGGGGAGGGGAGGGGAGGGAGGAGTGCCGTCAGAAACGTTGTGGGTACCCTAGGCAAGTGTGGTTACTGGCGCAATCAACCTAAAACCTTGGATGACTACCGTCCTGCGGAGAAGAGAAATGGTTGTCTCGCCGGGCTCATGCCCCGGATATTGCAGGTTCGACTCCTACCTCCGCATGTTTTGTTAGCCGCCCGTGACATTCCCCTCCCCTCCGGTCCTCCGGTGCTTATCATAGACCGGAGTACGGGTCGTACGGTCGGAGCGGACGCCAGCGCTTGCCGCCTTCGGTCGCGAAGCTGCCGGCGGAGCCGGAGAGACTCGCTCCGTGTACTCCGC
>JBCCEG010000482.1:0-1451 GCA_039030455.1 Myxococcota bacterium
ATGGAAATGAGGGCGTCGCCCACCAACGCATCAATCTCGTCGATGAGCAGAACCAAGGGCTTGGAGCTCTCTTCGCACCACGTGGAAAGCGTGACGTAAAAGGCTTCTAGAGGTCCGTGCTTAGCCAGGATCGCCTGCCAGTTTTCGTCCGCGAAGGTGTCTTGCAACTGCCTTTTGGCCTCTACTCCAAGACGACTCAAAATCCCTTGCACGGCGGCGGGCACATTTTGCCGCGCGGCCTGGCCCGTTTCAAATGACAAGTACAGGCACCGCAACCTCCCTTGTTGATTCAAGTGCCGCGCCAAAGCCCTCAAACACGTGGTCTTGCCCGTCTGGCGCGGCGCGTGCACAAGAAAATATTTTCTTTGATCGATCAGAGACAAAACCTCGGGTAAATCCCAGCGCTTCAGCGGATCGAGGGCGTAGTGAGTGGTGGCGTCGATGGGTCCGGCGGTGTTGAAAAAGCGCATAGTGCTCTGATCATAACAGTTGCAGCGCCCTACCCAAAGTTTGGACAATTCAAGACGGGGATGAAATCACCCTGCCCACGCGTTACATTCCTAACCAGGATTCGCAGGATCTGGCCGATCGTCGGATGGACAAGATGAAGGAGCAAGACCCATGAACCCATTGCAACAATTGTCCCAGCTAGGCCAATCCGTTTGGCTCGATTCGCTGGATCGTGACTTGCTCGAAAGCGGTCGTCTGCAACGGTTGGTGGAGCAAGACGGGTTGAAAGGCGTTACATCCAACCCCACGATTTTCGAACAAGCCATCAGCGGCAGCGAACACACTCTACCTGCTGTCTTGCGGGCACTTGAGCAAAACCCTAGCGCCGCCGCTGAACAGGTGTACGAAGAACTCGCCGTGGCGGATATCCAGCGGGCGTGCGACATTCTGCGGCCGGTGTACGCACAAACCCAGTGCCGCGACGGCTACGTCAGTTTGGAAGTTTCGCCGCGTTTGGCGCGCGACGCGGCGCGAACCATGACCGAAGGACAAAGACTGTGGCGGCGGGTAGCTCGACCCAACCTGATGATCAAGGTCCCGGGAACGGCCGAATGCCTGCCCGCCATCCGCGGCCTGATCAGCGAGGGCATCAACGTCAACGTCACGCTGCTGTTCTCCATCACCGCCTATGAACAAGCGGCGCAAGCAACCATGCAAGGTCTGCGCGACCGCCTTGACGCAGGCAACGACATCGCGCATGTGGTGAGCGTGGCGAGCTTTTTCATCAGCCGCATCGACACGGCGGTGGATAAACACCTGTACACCCTCGCCAAACAAGCGGCCCCCGAACACAAAGAGCAACTGCACGCCCTGCTTGGCAAAGCAGCCATCGCCAACGCCAAGGCGGCGCACGCCAAGCGCGGAAAACTCCACGCGACGCCTTCGTGGCAAGAGCTAGCCGGCAAAGGCGCTTGCCCCCAGCGATTGTTGTGGGCCAGCAC
>JBCCEG010000483.1:0-1449 GCA_039030455.1 Myxococcota bacterium
CTCCGCTCTTTATCCCCCCGCCCTCCCCTCCCGAAGGGGCGGGGTCGGGCCAGGCTACGCCTGAGAGTGGTTGGGGCGGGGTCTCGCGCAAGCGCGGGCCGGGGGGTCGGGGGTTGGGTTTCGCCTTCGGCGAACGGGGCGGGGTGCTCCTGCTCTCCGCGCTTGCGCGACCCGAGACAAATAGTCAATAAGATGCAATAAGCACGGGGTAGCTTGCGCGCAAGTAAAAAAAACCTGGTGCAAGTCCTCTCACTCTTGCCCTTCGGGCAAGAGCAAGAGCAAGACGCTTGCTGTCACGCAAACAACTAGCCTAGCGCAAACACCCCTTCTGGTCGCGTGCGGCTGCGCCGCCAAGCAAAACAAGCTGCACTAAAAACTCAAAAGCAGCGGGGCTGTACCTATCTCGAATACCGTGATTGGTCCCAGGCTCTTGCACGACTGCACTTTATAACAAGCACTTTAGGCCCCAAAACGTATAGCCAATTTTGTGCTCTCCAAAGGCGAGCTCGCGCCTTGCGGTTTTTGGTCCTACCGTTTTTTATACGTATAAAGTGAGTACCGGCCAGGCTACGCCGCCCTCGCGACTTGCAGGCGCGAGCAGAGCAAGCGGCATAGGTTTAACCTCATAGGACGAAGTACTCCACTGCGTTCGCACTTGGCGCGACAATCGGCGGCCGTGAGCCTGAGACTGTTTTCCGCACCTTGCCAGCGATCTCAAATTACTTTTGCCGGGCATCCTTGCGCCCTACCCGCGACTTTGTATATGGGACCGCCGGCTCGGCTGTAATCGCAATTTTGAGCCCAATAGCCCCTGTCCACAAAGTGGACAGCAACACCTTTGCCTTTAACCCTAAATTTGTGACGTAGCAACTGCTTGTGCAGCAATTACTCTTGGCGTTAGAGTTGCGCAAAGTAGGGCAGTCGGCCGGCTTGCGCAGTAGTACTTTGCGGGCCACTTCGTGGCCCGCTTTTGGTGCACGTTTGAGTACCCTGCTCGGGGGGGCGTTAGCTTGCGGGAGCTAGAGAGTGAGGCACACATTCTTACGCCTCTCCGGTTTACGGCGTCTGCTCTTCCGGGTTTGTTTGTTTAAAAACAAACAAACCCGGAATAACGCGCAAGGGTGTACTCCGTCCTGGTGGTCGACCGCCGAGCAAGCGGGTCGCACCAATTGTACTACGGCGCGTGCCCTTCCGCCGAGGGCGAAGCGGGGTGGCGTAAGAAACGCATGGGGAACCCCAACACTCGCTCAGGCTACGCCTGGGGGGCGAGGTTCCTTTATCCCCCCCCCCGCCCCGGCCACTCTTTATCCCCCCCGGCTTCGCCGGCGAGCGGAGGGGAGGGGAGGAAAGGGGCGGGGCGGGACGAAAACCGGTCGTCCAACACGGATGGCGTGATCTGTTCTGCGCTGGCAGTGGGTATCACCCCGGGCATGCACTGGGCAGTTTGAA
>JBCCEG010000484.1:0-1448 GCA_039030455.1 Myxococcota bacterium
GTATTTTTTCAAGCACGCGCGCGAGACGCCGGTGGGCCGCATTCCGGCGACGTTGCGGGCAGTGCCCGAAATCGAGGAGGCGTTCGCGGTGCTGGAGGAGATCGGCCTAGACCGGCATGAGCTGGAGCTGTATCGCAAGGCGGACATGGCGCGGCGCGACCGCGCCTCGCAGCTGGAAACCAGCTACGACAAGGGGCACAAGAAAGGCTTGGCCGAGGGGAAGGAGAAAGGCATGAGGCAAGGCCGAGAGGAAGGCCTGGCCGAGGGGGAGAAGAAAGGACGTGAGGAAGGCCGCGAGGAAGGGCTTGAAGAGGGGCTGGAACTGGCGGCCGCCCGCATGCTCAAGCAGGGATTGGACCCCAAGACTGTCGCCGAGATCACCGACTTGCCGCTTGAACGGATTGAGAGCCTGTCGCGGCAAGCGGGTTAACCACCGGCCTTGTCCGGCGCGGGGAAATTGAGAAGTCACGCGTGAAGAGGAACGGCGGTGGGCATCGCGTTGGTGACGGGATCGGCCTCGCGGATTGGGCAAACTGTCGCGGTGACGTTGGCGCGCGCGGGGTTCGATGTGGTTGTGCATGCTCGCGTGCACGAAAGGCGCTTGAGCCGGACACGGCGGTTGATTGAGCGGACAGGCAGACAGTGTTGGGCCGTGACAGCCGATTTAGCCCGTCCGGCGGGCCCTGGTTGTTTGTGCGAACAGGTGGAGCGGCTGTGCGGATCGCTAGACGTATTGGTGCACAATGCCGGTGTCTTTCCCCGTTGCGAGTTTGCCGCCACGTCCGAGGCACTGTTGACGGAGACAATGGCCGTGCATGTCCACACTCCCCATGCCGTCACGCGGCGTTTGGCGCCGCTGTTGCGCCGGGGCGCCGCTCCGTGCGTGATCCACGTCACCGACGGTTTTACGAGGCGGCCTTACCCCAACCGTGCCGCCTACTTCGCCAGCAAGAGCGCGCTGCGGGGCCTTACGAGCGCGTTGGTGGTGGAGCTTGCGCCCCACATCCGCGTGAACGCGGTGGCCCCGGGCATCATCGCGGCCGGGCAAGAGAAAGAGACCGCCTTCATGCGGCGTTTGCGAGAACGGGTTCCCGCGCGACGTTTGGGCACAATGCGTGATGTCGCCGACGCCGTCGTGTTTCTGGCTACTCGCGCTCCTTTTATCACCGGCCATGTATTAGCCGTGGACGGCGGGCGTTGTATCGTGGAGTGATCCCGTCCCGCGAAAAAGCATTCTCTTATACCATTCCTGGAAAATAAGTTTTCTTTTTGTTCTTCCCGCAACTCCCATTTTGTCATTCCCGCGAAAGGGGCCTTCCAAAAAGGTCCCCGCGCTGCTTTTCCGATGAAAAGTTGGCGAAATGCCCCAAAATGGATCCCTGCCCCTGCTCGGGGGCAGGGGTGACAACCTTTCGCAGGGATGACAGGGTGGGGGGATCCGCATTAGA
>JBCCEG010000485.1:0-1446 GCA_039030455.1 Myxococcota bacterium
CGCCCCGGCCGTGGCGACCCCCAGGTAAAAACGCCCCGCCGCTTCGCGGGTCGACAGGCCCCCATCAATCGCCTCGACCACCCGCAGCCGCAAATCAATCCCAAGAGTTCGTGCCATCTCACCCGTCCCAATGACCGTTCGACGGGAACCAAATCACGCCAACCCTCAGAGTCCATCTACGAATTAACGTTTCGGGCGATGCGTCGCGTCATCAGTTTGATCATGGCGATCTTGATGAACAGGTTTGCCGTTTGAGCGTAGCGCTCGAAGTCCCGGGCCATGTGCCGGTTTGCGGTGATCCAGGCGAGTGTTCGCTCGACGATCCAACGCTTGGGCAGCACCTTAAAGCCGTTGTCGGTGTTGCGTCGGCGGACGATCTCCACAGGTCTCGGCGCGGCTTGCGCCACCGTTTCTCCGGCATAGGCCGCGTCGGCGAAAAACACCTCGAGGAAGGGAAACCGCACGGTCAGACGATTGAACAAACGCACCGAGCCGTCGCGGTCCTGAAGGTCCGCGCCATGTACATCGCACCGGAGCAGCAGTGCGAGCGTATCAACCAGGATATGGCGTTTGCGGCCTTTGACTTTCTTGCCCTCATCGAAACCGACATCGCCCATAGCGTTCGGCCCGGTCTTGACCGACTGGCTGTCAATGATCGCCGCGCTCGGCTGGGGCTCGCGGCATTCCAATTCGCGGCTGGCGACATAGAGCGCGTCTTGGACTTTTACCCAGATCCCGTCTTCGTCAAACCGCCGGAAGTAACCGTAGACCGTGCTTGGTGGCGGGAAGTCCTTGGGAAGGTTCGCCCAAGCACAGCCGTTCTGTAGTGCGTAGAAGATCGCGTTGACGACCGCACGCAAATCCGTGCGCCGCTTACGGCCCCGCCGCGGTTGGTCCGGCAGCAGCGGCGCGATCAATGCGAACTCCGCATCTGTCATGTCACTTGTGTAGCGTAGCCCGCGCCTGTCATGATCGGCGCGAGTGAAGGGGGTGCAGGCCATCGTGAGCCTCCGCTTGTGCGACAACAAACGGTGAATCACTGCCACCCTTTCGCTCAACCCTTAATTCTCGGAACGCACTGCCTGGCGCAACCTCCTTTCAGCGGTGCGCCAAGTCCCGCCAAGCAAATGCCTCGTTGTTGTGGGCGACTTCAATGCACACCTGGGAGGGCTCTCCTCTCCGTTGCTCTGCGCCCCTTGCCCCTGTCATGGCCTCCCTTGCGTGGACCTGCCGGGAGACACTTCTGTTTGTGGAACACGGTTTGGGGAATGGTTACATAGTGTGGGGTTAGATGTTCTCAATGGCTGTTCGTTGTGGCCCCAATAGGGCACGTTCTATCGTGCTGCGCCCCAGGGGGAGGCCGCACCTTACCTGTCTACACTTGACTACCTCGCTCTCAACAGTACTGCTCAGGGCCACTTTGTGACTGCAGACATCGTATTCGCG
>JBCCEG010000486.1:0-1446 GCA_039030455.1 Myxococcota bacterium
ACAGCAGATAATTTCATTGAAATGTTTTTGGGTTGGGAAGGCGTCGGCCTTGCTTCTTACTTATTAATAAATTTTTGGTATACCAGATTGCAAGCAAATAAAGCAGCCATAAAAGCAATGATAATCAATCGAGTTGGAGATTTTGGATTAGCACTTGGAATTATGGGTATATATGACCTATTTCACACAGTAGACTTCTCTATTGTTTTTGCTTGTGCTGTCCATTTTACCACAAATCCGGCGTCTTTTGTATTTTGTAATATCGAATTCTCTGCCATAAATATTATTTGTATACTTCTTTTTGTAGGAGCAGTGGGTAAATCCGCCCAACTTGGTCTTCACGCCTGGTTACCCGACGCCATGGAAGGCCCCAAAGGGGGCGCGGTGCGTAGCACACCAATCACTGTTGCCCGATCGGGAAGAGGTATTATGACGAGCCAGCGCTTGCGCGACCCAAAAGATGACTACCGGTAGACAGTGCTACCACTATAACGGTCCCCCACATAGCGCGCGGGTTGTCCGCGATACAAGTCATGTGTGGTATACCCCCGTAACACGCCAGCTGAGCCACGTTAAGTGCAAGCAAGGCGCGATTGCGTCCGGGTTTTGTGGGGTTATGAAATAAGCAAAAAAGGAAAGGCACGTAAGAGACGGCACTTGCTCGCGCCTGCAAGGCGCCAGCGAAGCTGGCGCCCTGCAAGACGCGAGGAGGCGGACAAAAGAGCGCCGGCAAATAATGTTCGCCAAGGCTTTTTTTGTTTTGCTTGCGTCCACCCCCCTGAAGGCTCACGGGGACTGCCCTTTCCGAAGGAACACAGCCGGGCAGCGGCATCGTGGGAGAGATATAACGTTGTTGTTGAAAGAGCATGTTAGGCAGAGACTCCTTGACGCTACGGGCGGCGCAGCCGCACAACCCCGCAGCACCTTGCGCGACAGCTCTTCCGAGTGCTACGGTTGGCCGTTGCCTTTCTTACGGGCCACGCGTATTTGTGCGACTCTGCGTACTGGTGCGCAACAGGCTACGCCGCCCTTTTGCTCCGAGGGGCGCGAGCGGAGCAAAAGCAGACCCAGGGAGGGGCCGGCGCAAAAAAGACAAGACCTCCTTTCCCCTGCGGTCCTGGGGTCCGTGTACTCCGGTCTCGCCGAAGGTCGCCGAAGGCGGCTTGCCGGCTTTTCGTTTCGCAGAAACAAAAGGACACCCAGTACGCCCAGTACGCCCAGCACCACGGCACATACAATTTTGTTTCTTACAAAACCAAAATTTACGATCGTGCTAGCAAAGGGCGCCAGCTTCGCTGGCGCCTCGTTCTACGTTTGCGCTCGCCGGCTCGGTGTCGGACGCCGTCCCCGCCCCTTTCCTCCCCTCCCCTCCAGCGCTTGCGCGACTCCCCTCCCCCCTCCCCTCCCCTCCCCCGAAGGGGGCGGGGCGGGGCGGGGGGCCGGGGG
>JBCCEG010000487.1:0-1440 GCA_039030455.1 Myxococcota bacterium
CGGAGTTGCCCGACGGCTACTCGGACATGACCAACTGCGTCGACGTCTCCTCTGAGTCCGTCGTCACCGTCGTCGAGGTCCCCGCCACCGCCACGCCGGCGGCGTTATTGCCGTTGGGGACCGCCGCCGTCGTTGTCGTTGACGTCCCCGGACCCCCCGACCCTTCAGACATGGTGAGTGAAAGTTGGGGACGCTGATTTGAACTCGCCGGTGATGCCGTCTCGCGCGTGGCTCACGAAGTTGAAGCCGTAACCGTCGCTCCCCTCCTTCGCGCCGCCCAACTTTGTTATGTTGGTCGAAGAGTTCCAATATTTTTCGGCTCTACCCGTTTCGTTTTTCATGGAAATAAATGTGGACCTAGAGGCCGCCTCGTTCGCTCAACAAGACAATTAGACTGGGCAAGAGATCTGTGGGCAGAAATGGCAGAATGGCTGACTCGGCTTTCCCTCCGCTGGAAACAAGTAGCGACATCTCGTTCCAAACGGGAGAAGGAAAAACAAAAATAGCAGTGTTGCGAAAAAGTCTATTTTCCTATTATTTTATAGCAAAAAACTATGTGTTTTTGGAATTGCTATGGACTTTTATAGTAATTACTATATTTTTTCACGAAACTATACTTTTACTATATTGATCGTGAAAGCACCGTAGATGGCGGACACGTACGTTTTTCTAGGGTTTTGTGACTATGTACTACGTTCCGTAGTAAGTTGCCACACCACCGTAGTATGTTGCCACGCCACTCAGCTGAATCAGCTGACGGAAAGTTGGCGTAGTAAGTTGCCACACCACCGTAGTATGTTGCCACACCACTCAGCTGAGCTGACTCAGCTGACGCCCGTTCGGCAGCATTGTTTGGCCTTTGTCTCAGGACAAGCACCGCTGCTGGCACTGGCTTCTGTTGGCAGGCCTGCTGCTGCTGCGCTGCGCGGTGCGTGTGGTGAACAAGTCTGAATAGCTGTCTACCTTTATCCATTTCCGTGAATCATCCTGGACAGTGGACACAATTTTTTTAGTTTAATGTGGCCAAATCCACCTAAACCAACATAATCATAGTCATAGCACGCCTTCCGGACACGCCCAAACAGCCTTCCAGCATGTTGCACCGCACCTGATGGCCACCTGCCACGCCCTCCGCACCCTGATGGCCACCAGCCACGCCCCTACACTGTGGCCACTTCAACTACAGCCCGAAAACGCGTCCGGAGTCCAGCGGCCGCCTCACCAACACCGTGACGTCAGGAACTGGGCGGCGGCCTCAACAGCAGTCATAGCACACCTTCCGGCCACGCCCAAGCAGCCTTCCAGCACGTGGCAACGCACCCTGATGGCTATCCGCCACGCCCTCCGCACCCTGATGGCCACCAGCCACGCCGCTGCACTGTGGCCACCTCAACTACACCGTGACGAACTTTCTCCACCCCGAATTCGCGTCCGGAGCCG
>JBCCEG010000488.1:0-1432 GCA_039030455.1 Myxococcota bacterium
TAAAACCGCAACAGATGCCCTTGTGCTATATCGCCGCCGCGGGGGTCCACCGCGTCTCGTAGACCGTCACCGACGAAGTTGAACCCTAAAACGGCCGCGGCAATACATGTCCCGGCGCAAAGCGCTATATGAGGCGCGGTAAACAGATGCGTGACACCCTGCTGCAATAAACTCCCCCACGAAGGAGTTCCCGGCGCTACTCCCAGTCCCAAAAAACTCAAGGCGGCCTCCGCGAGAATAGCGCTGGAAAAGCCAAAACTAGCCTGCACAATGAGCGGATCCACGATGTTGGGAAGAATACACCGCCACAACATCCGAGCCCTGGGCACGCCCACGGCTCGCGCGGCCCGCACATAGTCCAGCTGCTTAACCTTGAGCGTCTGTGCCCGGGCCAGCCGCGCGTAGCCCACCCAACCGGTACTGCACAATGCCAACACCACGTTGACAATACTGGGCTGCAGCACGGCGGCGATGTACATCGCCAGCAATAAACCGGGGAACGCCAACAACACATCAACAACCTTCATGCATAGCGCGTCAAGCTTGCCACCTACAAAGCCGGCCACGAGCCCGTAAGCCGTGCCAATCACGAGCGAGACCACCGTGGCGCAGACGGAAACCCACAGCGACACCCGCGCGCCGTGAATCAGCCACGTGAGTACATCCACTCCATTCTCACCACGCCCCAACCAACCGGCGAAACCGGGAGGAGCCAAGTCCCGTGTTAAATCCACCCGTAAACCGGCCGCTCCGATAACAGCCGGACCTAGCGTGGCGATGGCAAACAGCCCTAGGACAATGACCAAACCGACGAGAGCAAGGGGACTGGCGCCAAAACGGCGCCAAATGATACCGCTCCAACTCGCGCGGGCGTCGGGTTGCTCGTGCATGAGAGGTAGTCTAATACCAACCTTCGCCCCGAAGAAGCCGGCACCGCTCTCCGCGCCGTCACGCCCCGTGCCTTTTCTGGTAAAATAGGATCAGGATTCACGGGAGTAGTCGGATAGCGAACACGGATTTAAGGATTTAGGGGATTGTCGGACGGACCCGTGCATTCGAGTACCAGGAGAGTAAGGAGGTGATGTGATGCCGCGCCAACTGATACGCTTTGACTGGGCCATCAAGCACATTCCCCGCGACAAGGCTGACTTTGATGTATTGAGTTGACTTGCATCGTTGTTAGTTGTATAGTATAGTCGCAAAAGAAATGAGAAGGAGACAACCATGCTGATTCAACCAGGCTGCTACCCCGACCCCAGAAACGACCACGCGTTTCGGCGTATCTTTGGCAACGAAAAGCGCGAGCCGGTGTTGCGGCAGTTTTTAAACAGCGTGCTGCGCCTAAAAGACGAAGAGCGCATCCAACACCTGCGCATCGCCGATCCGCATCAGGTGCCGCCGATTGAGGAGCTGAAGGAAAGCATTCTGGACA
>JBCCEG010000489.1:0-1428 GCA_039030455.1 Myxococcota bacterium
ACCCGCGACGGTTCGACCCGGCGCGCGCCGCGCGTTCTGTCCTTATTTTGCTTGGACGACGCGCGCCGTTCGCTTGGAGCTTGCGGCCCTGATTATTCGCCCGCGCTAAGCGATACTGATTCGCCCAGCGCGCGCACGTGGGCCGTCCGCGCCTGAATGAAGCATGGATTGATCGTTTTGCTTCTTTGTCTTTACTTGCATCACTGCACCTGTCCTTTTCTAGCTAGGCAACCGGACCATTCCGATTGCTTGGTTCCACCATAGCAGACTATTTCCAGTTTATGCAAGGGGTGATGCAAAAGAAGGATTCCCCGCGCCCGAGGGCGCGGGGAACCCCGCTAGCACATAACCGGACAGGTACATGTGCCACTTAGATCTGTACCAGAGTTTGTTGTGAAGAGGCAATCGGTCACGCGTGTCATCGCGCCGCTATCGCGCTACGCTAACGGACATGAAGGATCAGACCACGACCGAGAGCGGGAAAAAGGGGGCTGACAAGCGCCCGATCACCCCGATCCGCAAAAAGGATCTGTTGTTCAAGATCGTCGCCAAGGCGCGGGCGGTGTATCTGGCGCTGGTGCTTGCGTGCCTGCCGCGGAAATGGCTGAAACTGCTTGACCTGGACAAGGCCGTGCTGATCGACACGGTGTCGGTGGATGCGAGCCTGCGGGCGCGATTGGGCGATCTGGTTCTGAAGATTCCGTTCGTCTCGGGGAACGGCAATTTGGCACTGGGATTCGAGCAGCAGACTCAAGGAACTTTCCCACCGGAGCGGGGGCTTGGTTACCAGGTCCGCTTTTTGAAAGCGGCGCGCAAGGCGGACCCCGACGGCGGAGTGACCGCTGTCTGCGTCATCGTGATTTTTAGCGACAAGATGCCGGGCAGCCAAGAGGCGGATATTTTCGCGGGGTTGAGCCAAGAAGAGAAACGGTTGGCGCGGGCGACGTTGGGGACGGTTATTCCCGTCGAGCTGGGGAAAATTCCCAACGGGCAACTGCGGAAAAAGGGAATGGCGGGCGTTTTGCTGCGTCTTCTCAAGCACCGACGGGGGGAGCCGATGTTGCCGCTGCTTGAGCCGCTGTGGGCGGACCTGCGGGCGTTCAAGCAAGAGGAACAAGGGCGGGAATGCGTGGAGGCGGTGGTGAATCACGCCTTGTTGGCGGCCCCCGAGAAGGAAAAAGATGATATTCTAAAAAGGGTGGAGGAAGAACTGGGTCCGGAAGAGGAGGAAGTAGGCATGACCGTGGCAAGCGCGTTGATTCGGGAAGGCCTGGAAAAAGGCTTGGAGAAAGGTTTGGAGCAAGGCCTGGAGAAGGGCAGACTCGAGGGTGAGTTGAACAAGGCGCTGGAAACCGCGCGCAATCTTCTCGTGGCCGGTGTCGATCTCCAAGTGATTTCCAAGGCGACGGGTTTGCCGCGCCAAAAGCT
>JBCCEG010000490.1:0-1412 GCA_039030455.1 Myxococcota bacterium
AGGTTTGCGTGGTGGCGCTTGGGGCAGCCGGCGTCGATGTGGCGGAAGACGGCGTTGTCGGGGGTTTGCTCGTTTGAGACGGCTGGACGGTCGCATTTTGAATACCCTCGCCGAAGAGCTGGCAGAGGTTGAGACTTGCCTTCCTTAAGACGTCCTCGCCCTTGGTGTCATCAAGAAGTTCTGCGAGAGCAGCTGCCGACTTGCGTACCTAAATGTAAGTGCAGAGTTTGAAGCGAGGGTATCGACGCGCGGAGAGGTAGTAGTAGACAGAGTGCCAGGAGGAGGAGGAAGGGGAGCAAAGTTGAGCGTTGAGGGTTGGTGGGAGTAGAAAAAGTAGATGAGAGGGGAAGAACGGAGACCATGTGAGGTTAGAGGAATGGCGGACGTTGACGGCGACGAAACGTGGCGGTAGCTGTGTGGCGGGCGGGAAGTAGACGGCGTAAACAATGGCATCATCGCGGTGGAGCTTGGGGTCTGACAGGGGGGCTGCGAAGGTGTTGAGGAAGTCCATGTGCGGTGCGGGCGGTGCGGTGGTGTTTGTCGGGGTCGCGGCGGCCTTGAGCGGGCGCTGCGACGGCGGGCGCTTCGCGGCAGGCGGGTTGGGGCGCTGCTTGCGGGAGGGTTGGATTGTCGGGGTGACGGGGGTGCAGGGGTGGTTGACCTCAACGGAAGGGGAGTGATGGGCGGCGAGCCGTAGAAGGGCGAGAGAAGCAGGTGAGAGCGGGGCGGCAGAGCGGTACGTTATGGCCCCTAACGTCAATCGATGATTGACGGCAGCGATGAGGGTGAGCGCGTGGTTTGCAGCAGACGGGGCGGCCGGAGCAGGGACGGCGGGGGCGGCGAGGTAGACGCGGGTGGAGGATTTGTTGACACTAGAGTCTAGTGGAGTATCGGTCCATGATGGAAGTTCCATCACTAGATGGACGGTCCATCTAACTTGACGGCGAGCCGTGGAGCTTGTGCTGACAGTGTCATTGTAGCGCACATGAGTATCCGCAACCAAAGGAATTCTCGTTGCTTTCTGGATGACAGTGACATGTAGTCTGCATGTAAAACGAGCAGTTAGTTGACAGGATCACAATAACCGAAGTACACATGATTTACACGTGTATTACACGTGGGCGTATGTAGCGAAATTTGTAGCGTATGTAATGTCAGCGTGTCGCTACGTGTAAAAAGATTACAGAACCTTTCATGCAGCGATTTAGCCGTTTAAAAACAAAAACTAAACCAGGGATGACGTCTCCAGAATGCTCTGGTGTAAAAGCACTTGAACATGAGTTGCTATACACGTTCATGGAAGCCAAACGACAGCGCAAATAGAACAAAATCGCACTGAAAAAAATAAACAACATTTTGGTTTAAAAATTAAAAGTCATTCATTCTAATTTTTTTTCCTTCACGTGATGGAT
>JBCCEG010000491.1:0-1409 GCA_039030455.1 Myxococcota bacterium
AGTGGCTGCTAAAGGTGTAAACCGCTTTAGCTGGAGTGGCCAGCTTGGGCACACCTTTAGGGAGCGACCCTCAGGTCTGGGGCCCTTGACCGTTCCGGCAACCCTGCAAAGGCTAGTTCACAGAAGATCCGCAGCTCGCTGGTAGGGGGCCCAAACCTTTAGCTGGACCGCTTGTCCACTCAGTGGACAAAGTCGCTGCAAACAAGGGTTTGGTGGCGCGACAACTAGGTAAACCTCCACAGCGAGCAGCCATCTGGGGGCATGGTCAAGGCGCAGCTGGGTATGTGCAAGCATCATGTACACTTAGTAAGGCCGAACAGTCGAGTTCGGAGGCGGAGAGGTCGGTAGGGTAAAATCGAATCGCTCCCCCGTATCTCGTGGGCTACGACAGCGGATCGTCAATATAAGCTAGCGCGGCCGGCTCAGACATGACATTCGTGGTTGGCCAAGAGCTAAGCAAGGTCGGACGTACCCACTGGTGCTTGGGAGCGAGCGAGCTGTAACAAAGGATCACCAAACTCGCCCAATCAGTGGGGGCGAGCGGCGCGAAAACGGCCGATAGCGCTCGGGGCACACGAGGGGCCTAGGAAATAGTGCGGGCGGACGCAGAACTCGTTCTCGGCGGCATTTCATATGTAAAGACTTTTTGGGACTATCCACGGCGCACGAATAACTACTCCAATACACCAAAGTACTTCACGGGGACTTGCGTAGCTTCCATAATACAAACCGCGGAATATATGAATATAAACAACGATAAAAAACATGCTAGCGCCATTCGCATGCATATAACGAAGCAACCAACCTCCAGCTACATCTCTCATAATGTGTTCAACTGAAATAAAGGCCATATCCACATGAGGCGTATTTAGAGTCAAATATTTTCGAAAGGTCCCTCGCCCAAGGGGCACTCGCGAACCGCCAAGCAATAAGCGAATCGGAGCACGATGGCGCTTGCGCATTTCGCCTGTCGGTGGAGGTTATTGAGGTAGGTGGTTTCGCGCGGGCAAGCGCGCGCCCATTTAGCTGAACCAGCTTGGACGGTGTGCGCAAGGGCGGCGGGGCTGGTAAACGGGTGCCCAAGCGCCAAATCCACCTTTACCGCCCCGCCAAACTTGACCAGTTTTTCGTACCTTCGGCTCGTCCGACTTAGTTGAGGTAAGGTCTGTTGCTCGCCACCAAGATGGGCTTCTAGCGCGGGCAAGCGCGCTCAAACAGTCAAGCTAAAGTGGGTTGTGCGTTCCCTCAGGCGAATCGCAGCACCGGTTTGGTTCCGAGCCCAGGGAGGAACAGGGGTGAGCTGAGCGAACCAGAACCGGTGAGCTGAGCGAACCAGAACCGGTGAGCTGAGCGAACCAGAACCGGTGAGCTGAGCGAACCAGAACCGGTGAGCTGAGCGAACCAGAACC
>JBCCEG010000492.1:0-1405 GCA_039030455.1 Myxococcota bacterium
CAGCTTTTTTCATGAAACGACGTAAGTCGTTATTTTGTGTTGTTGCTTGAGCGTGAATAGCATGAGCTTTGCCTGAACCCAACGTTGGACTCGCCGGTGGGTTCGTACCCAGGCGGGTAGCCCGGAGAGTCCTCCGCCCCAGTTGGTGAGGTTGCCGAAGAACCGTTCGATTCCTTCTCTCGCTCGCATCAACGAATTTCCAAACTGTGGGAACGGATTCTCGAGAATGTCTTTCGATCTCAACCTACCGGGCGTCTGTTTTCGATGGCCGAATCCACGGTGTTTTCCATACCGTCTCGGCACCACAAGTTGAAGGTTGCCTTTCCCATCGCAGATGTGATGCAGCTTGTTTGAGTCGTAGTTGCTGTCTGCCACGACGTACCCTTGAAACGTTCCGGTTAACAACATTCGACGTGCCATCACTCGCTCATCTTTGTTCATCGGGGCCACACGCCATTCTGCAACATTGCCATTTTCTCCGATGATTGCGTGCAGTTTGTATCCCTTTGCCTTGCCACCCGCCGCTCGGCCGTAACCCGCTTGCTTGTCTTTGGAGCAACCACTGATCGGCAACGGTTTACCATCCATCAACCACACCATGCCTGAGGAATCGTCACTCCTTAGCAGCTTCGTTTCCATCATCTCCAACAGGAGTCTCACTCGCTTGCACCGCAACCGTCGAGACATCGTCGTATTCGACGGGAACCTCTTTTGCCGATACTCAAGTGGCCAGTTGCTCGACTTACACGACCACGAAATTGGACGATCATGAATCACCGACCACATCCAGATCTCAACAATTCTTCGTGATGAGAACTCATAGCGGCCCTCTCCCTTCGGCTTGTAAATCCCGTCCAACACCTTCAAAATCAATCTCCATAGTTGGCGTTCCACGCATAAGCTCCTTCTTTGTGATGATTGAAAGCGCCTATCGTGAACGCCAACTTCTTTTTGCGCAATAGGTTAATTCGTTTCGCGCAAAAAGCTGTGACGCTTCGGGTTACGATTGGTGACGGGAAAACAACCGGGGCTAACGCCCACCGGCTCACACCAGGGGACGCCTTGCAAGCGCGTGTGCGCCGCACGCCGTTAGCCGCACGGCTTTAGCCGCGGTTAAATCCCCCGGATGTCACGCGTGAAAAGGAGCGACGTGCGTTCTCAGGAAGAGCTCGTGAGCGAGGGTCCTCGCAGTCTGCCGTCGGATCGGAGCTTGGGTCGCCGCGAGTGGTTCCTCTGTTGGCTGCGGGTGTTCTTCCTCGCTGACCAGCTTTTTTCATGAAACGACGTAAGTCGTTATTTTGTGTTGTTGCTTGAGCGTGAATAGCATGAGCTTTGCCTGAACCCAACGTTGGACTCGCCGGTGGGTTCGTACCCAGGCGGGTAGCCCGGAGAGTCCTCCGCCCCA
>JBCCEG010000493.1:0-1385 GCA_039030455.1 Myxococcota bacterium
TTTGCTGGCGCCCGAAGGGGGGAGGGGTGCAATCTGGGTGCAATATTGCGTGACCGCTTCTGACGAGAGAATCACGACTGATTACCGGGTCGTCGACCCGAAGTACCGTATTTCTAAATAAGGTCAAGCACGCGTAAGAGACGTCACCTATTATTAGGGTACCCGCGGCGAGTAGTCACCTGCTGGCACTTTTGTCGACCTCTGCATCTTACAGCTTCCCTCGGCTTCCTACTCACAGCGCGCTAAATGACGCAAATACATGCTCATAGGGCGACTTGGCCGACCATAACAACTCATCTAGGATTTTTTGGTTTTTGGTCGATGGTTGTTTTTTTAATTATTTTAACTATTGGCTTTTTATATGAGTGGCAAAAAGGTTCTCTCAATTGGTCATAGGGGGTACCACCTCTTTGCGTCCTCATCTCGGGCCGTCTCAAAGTTGTTTTGTGGCCCTTAGTGAAGGTTAACGGCCGGCAGGCCGAAGGCTGCGCACTTTTGAACGTTCACGAGGGCGGTCGCCTACCCCTTCGGGAAGGCGAGCGCAGGTACCGAGTACACCTAGTACTCCGATCGCGGGCAAATACGCGGACGTGTGGCTGACCATTTACAAATGCGTATAGCGGTCGCCCCCGGCGAAGGTAGGAAAATAGTTTAATCGGTAGAACATTGGTCTCCAAAACCAAGGGTTAGGGTTCGACTCCCTATTTTCCTGCAAAAGTTAAAGGTGCCTTAAGGCTTGTTATAAGGTGTTCCGTATACGTTGATTTCTCCGCGGGCGGTCACCGCCCGCTTGCACGCCTGCAGGCGCGTTGCCAAAGCCGGTAGCCCGATTGTGGGCAGAGCCGACAACCACTTTTTGACTCTGTCGTTTGCGCGGCGTATACGCCCCCATGCTGCGCAAGCGGATGCCGGCTATACTACTGCCACCTCCTGGGTGCGGCTGGCCCCCCCCCCAAAAAAAAAAAACGCCCACGCTCAAAAGAAGGTATCAGCACCCGGCTACACCGGGGAGTATCCACACAGCCTCTTGCGCGCAAGCGGTGACGCGTTGCTTTTGGGCCAAGTAGGGGGGGGGGGGGGGTACTATTGCCAGTGTGCGACCCGGCGAGTGTAAGAGGCGGGAGGTCGTTCCCGTTGGGGGGCTTGCGAGCGCAGCGAGCAAGCGAAATTCCTCGCGCATTGCAGTGTGCCTCCCCCGGAGTCGCGCAAGCGCTGGTTGTGCCGAAGGCACCGCTTGCGCTTCCCTCCCCTCCCCTCGCCCCTCACTACGTTCGGGGCGAGTAGTCGAGTGAAGACTAAATCAAGCAGCAAAGAAGAGCTACTCATTGGCAAGGGAGACGTACAAACGCTAGGTGAACTACCAAACCATCAAATCAGGACCAAAA
>JBCCEG010000494.1:0-1369 GCA_039030455.1 Myxococcota bacterium
CGCTGCTCTTGTTGCATTGTGAGCGTCCAACAAGGCAACAGTGCCTAGACGCCCACGCATCGCCATAGAAAGCGCCTAGAATACCCAACTCGGCCAGCAGACAGCCAAGGGAATATTTTACTGGGCTTTGGATAGGCCATGGTTGGCTCTTGGCGTAGCGGAGTCGAGTCGTCTGGATCGCCAGCAAGGTTGCTGATAACCTCCTTGCCGAGCTAGCAGTTGCTCCCCGGTGATGATCTTCCTCAGCAATTGTGGCTCCTCGGCGATCGAGCAGCTGCGCCCTCAGGTGCACGCACAGCTCCTTGCCGCCGAGATGCCGTGGTTGCCTCGGCAGATCGCCGGCCATCCTTGGTCACTCAACTTACACTCTAGCCAATTATGAGTCAACTTTGGCCGCTGTAACAACACCCCGCAAAATGATGGAAATTACATCAAGGAAATTAAGACATTGCAGTCACGCCCTTTCCTCTTATAATCCCCCTTTACAGCGACCTGGCGGTCCTTGTAAAACCTTTGCTTGCGGTTACGTGTTATACAAACAACCCCAAACATAGCAAACCTCATACTAAGCGCTACTAGTTCCCGGACTTATCCCCGTATACAACCCGGCGTTAAGCCCCGGAACCCTGACGCACGGCTAGAACCCTCAGTTTAACGACATGGAGGCCATCAGTCGTTAGCTAGACTCTGCCGTGCACGCAGTATGTGCACCCAGCCACCAGAGTTTTGCGACATCGTGGGTGGTCGTTTGCCCCCCAACCAGATGCTGCGTCCGCCGGGACGAACTACGAGGCACTGTAGTCAACGACAACCTCCAAGAGGCCTGCCGTCCTCTGGTGGATTGGATGCGAGTGGCCCTCACACGGCACACCACGGGCGGGAGAACGGTACCGCTTGTCAACACCACTGGGGATTTCCGCACGGCCTTCCCGGCACCACAGTTGGATGGTCCGCTGTTGGCTCACGTCCACAAGGTCCTCAACGAGGACTTCCCCACAGTTGGTCATATCGGCGCGCCCACAGCGGGCACTTACGAACGGCTCATATCTGAGTTACGACAAGAACGGGCAGCGGCCCGGGCAGACGACGCCGCGACGCGGGCCGCGGAACAGGCGCGAGCGGCCGCCCCCAAGAAGGTGGGTCACATCTATCCCGAAACCAGTCAGGTGTGGTGCCGTGCCTGTGCTGTCCTCCACCCGGATGATTTACCGCCCTTATACCAATGGTGGGCGAATGCCTTGAAGGCAGAGCGCCGACTGGCTATGCAATCGGCATTGGACCAGCGAGCCAGGCACCCCCACGCAGCCACACGTATAGCGCCGCTGGCCACTAAGGAGTTGTACAAGATGGTCCTCAACGCCCATTTTGC
>JBCCEG010000495.1:0-1345 GCA_039030455.1 Myxococcota bacterium
CATCATCCTCAGGAGTAGAAGTCCCCATGCTCATATATATGCGGCTACCAACGCCTGGTATTGCACAGTGTGGTTACACTTGTGCGGTATCACGCCAGCGACAGGCACAGCGCGCGAAAGAGCACCCTAACACACGGCGACAAATACGTATCGCTGTGCAAACGCCCACCAGTATAGCTGTAGTAGGCCCACGCTATCAGGTACCCCTAGCGCGCTAGAGTAGGCCCTGATGACGGTATTTCACGATAAACTATCGTAACTAGGCGGCAAAACACCGGCGCACCACGGCAAAACGCCGTCGCACACGGCCGAACACCGGCGCACCTCGGCAAATCGCCGTCACACACGGCAAAACACCGGCCCAATGCGCTAAAACGCCAGCGCCCACGGTAAAGCGCCAACAAACACGGCAAATACCGCAGAAGTCACTATGGCTACCACAGGTGATCGATACGTACGCCCCAGCACTCGTACTCTGCCGATGTTGCACGCAACGCACTTGCAGGTTCACACCCCAAGCGCAAGCCTAACCTGGCACTGCGGCCACACAATGCAATCGCAATTTACTAGCAATCGCAATGCAATTTGGCACCTTGCACGCGCCAGCACTCGTAGAACAGCGCAAGCACCCTTGGCACCGTTACGTAAGACGTGTTCGACACGCTACCGTCAGCACTACGTCCCCAAACCGCAAGCCGACAGGGACAACCCCGGCAAAAGCAACGGAGATAACCCCAATAAAGCCCAACGGATTTGATCCGTTAGCAACTGTAGCGTACGCCGTACCCTGGCAACCTTGGTCGCTCCTTCCCCGTCGATGCCGACGCAGAACTACCCCAACGCCGCAGGGCGTACCCCAAACGCCTCAGGAAATACCCCAATCAGGAAATACCCCAACAGGAAATACTTTGTAACGCCTTAGGAAATACTGTCCAACGCCGTCGGTAGCACTCGGAAACGTTGAGTAATATCCGCTACGTTGAGAAATATCCGCTACGATATCACTAGCCGTCCCGGAACTCAAGCGATAGGCACGACATGACAAGCGAAATTACAAACAAAACCCGGCAGCGGTTTCACAAAGTCCGCAGGCGTTACATGCGCAATCAAGCAGCGTGCGCAATCAAGCAACATACGCCAGGAAGCAACGTGTGCGTATCACCGCGGATGTAGATCAAGGAAGCCTATTAAGGGAAGACAACACCCCCGGAGCCCGGAACCCAGCTTAGCTGGTCTTTGGTAGTATCTTGATCGCCTAGGTCATATTCTTGGTCGCCTAGGTCTTGTTCTCCGCCGAAGCGTCCTGCGTCCTTAATCACCTTGTTCCTACGTCACTGGTCGCCAA
>JBCCEG010000496.1:0-1342 GCA_039030455.1 Myxococcota bacterium
CCCTGCGTCATTCCTTCATTGGAGTTTATGACTTCGCCATCCTGAGTGATAATACAGAGTTGGAGAGATAGAAAAAAGCAAAGAAAAAATATGATGCCTGGTAATGCTAGAGTTTGGGAAATGGATTGATGTAATATATAGAGCCAGAAATAGAGAGGCGTGAAGATTTACAGTGATAAATTTGTTTCAATTTTGGACTGTTCGAAGCTCGGATGGAAAGGTGTTCCAGCACCTAGCACAGTAGCAGCCACATAGACCACCTTTTCCAGGGGACTATGGCCATAATCCCCTGCTACGAGGGGATTATGAGCCATAATCCCCTGGCTGGCTCAGCTCTCACCTCAGCCTGAGGAGAGTGCTGAGCAGCACTGAGTACTGCAGACCACCAAGAGCATACCTTGGTGGCTGCTACTCAATAGCTGCAAATTAGTCTTGGGTATTATTCTAATTTTTGGTCTCGTTCAAGTTTGCACAGTGTGCAAATGAGATTCAAACTTCGAATTAGATATAAATTTTCTGTATGCAGAGCACAATTGCAAAGAAAAAGCCCAAAAATATTGCTACCGATCATTCGGCGCGGAAGTGGAACATAGTCTCCATGGCAACCAGCTTCAAAAGAACGTTATCGATATCATGTTGAAATCTTTGGTTTGATACAGACCATTACCACAGGACTGTGAAGGGAGGCCAAGAACAATCTGTGTACATCACCACATCTCCATTGCCACGTACCACATTATCTACAGTTCGATACCTTTCAGTCAAATTGTCTGCAACCACCAATATGATTATGAGGACAATTATATGAAACCACACTTTGAGAACGACGCCGTGGCGCTGGCCCGGCGGATCGGCGATCCGAAGCTCCTCGCGCGGGCCGTCACGCGGTTCTTCCTCGGGATGTTTCTCGCCGAGCCCCCGGAGGCGATTGCGCGACGCCGCGACGTGGTCGACGAGGCGATCGCTCGGGGCGGCGACCTCGACCCGGTGTCGCGCGCGTGGTTGCTCGCGGGGCGCACGATCCTGACCGCGCTGAGCGGCGGGGAAGGAGCGCGGGAGGAAGCCGAGCGCGCGTGGGAGGCGGCGGAGACGAGCGGGAACGCACACTGCCGGGTCGTGGCGCTCTCGGCCCATTTTGCGGTGCTTCGGCGCCCCGAGGACACCGCGCACCGGCTACGCGTGACCGACCAGCTCGTCGAGGAGGCGACGACGCTCGGGCATCCGGAGCTCCTCGCGCGCGCCCATCACTCGCGTGTTCAGACCCGTTTGGGCGGCGGAGACATGGCGGGAGCCGAGGCGGACCTGGCGTCCATGGAGACGATCGCGGAGGCGGAGCACAACC
>JBCCEG010000497.1:0-1335 GCA_039030455.1 Myxococcota bacterium
GTTCCTACTGTGCGTACTGTCCCTAGCGTGACCCCTTCGAGCCTTGGCGTCTCTTCGCAGGCTACTCGTTGTTCCAGCGAAAAACGATTGAAAAGAATCTCATAATTCATAATTTATAATTCATAATTAAATTTGTGGCCTTAGCTTTTTAATCTGTCGAGCACTGCCCGAAGATCCCGCCACACTTCCCGCTTTTTATCGGGACTTCGCAACAGATAAGCGGGGTGAAACGTGGGCATGAGCGCAATGCCTTCGTAGTCCGCCCATTGGCCTCGCAAACGCGACATGGACTGCTTTGTTCGCAGCAAACACTGACATGCATAGCGCCCCAATGCAACGATAATCCTGGGTTGAACAATAGCCAGTTGTTTTTTGAGAAATGGCTCGCATGAAGCAACCTCGTCGGGCTCGGGATCACGATTGCCGGGCGGGCGGCACTTGATCACGTTACAGATGTACACATCTTGCCGTTGCATTCCCATGGCCTCGATCATACGGGTCAACAGACGCCCGGCCCGGCCGACAAAAGGCTCGCCTTGAGCGTCTTCATCCGCCCCTGGCGCTTCCCCCACAAAGACCACCTCAGCCCTTGGATTGCCCACGCCAAAGACAATGTTCGTCCGCCCCGAACACAACTTGCAGCGGGTACAATCACCGATCTCCTCCTGCCGCAACGCCCGCAACTGTTGCTCGGCGTTGGCGAGGGCCGCGGAAACATCATCGCGGGGATTTTGATCATCTCCCGCCGTAGAGACGCGATTAATCGCGTCTCTACCGTCCGCAAGACCCTGCGGCCCGCCGTGCACGCTCGATAAAAAAAGTCGAGGAACTTGCGCCCCCTCGCCCGCCACACCCTGCCTTTGGCCCTGGGAGCAAACCCCTGCAGGAAGAAAAGCCGCTTGCGGTCGGGGGATAAACGTATGACCACAGGCTCGTAAATCCTCAAGCTGTTGCCGCAGCATGCGTGCCAACTCCGTGATTCGCAATTTCAGATCCTGTGAACGTGTCATGGTTTCTCCTTGATCCATGTCTTTTGAAAACGCGTTGCCGCCGCAGGAACCACGACGCTCTAACGGAATGCTCCCACAACAAACCCTTCACCCGCAAGCCCCCTGACTCGGATTCACGGGATTTGGCGGATCGTCGGATTTAACACGGTCCGATGACCATCCGTTCAATCCTATGAATCCTGGTTAAAACCGCAACAGATGCCCTTGTGCTATATCGCCGCCGCGGGGGTCCACCGCGTCTCGTAGACCGTCACCGACGAAGTTGAACCCTAAAACGGCCGCGGCAATACATGTCCCGGCGCAAAGCGCTATATGAGGCGCGGTA
>JBCCEG010000498.1:0-1326 GCA_039030455.1 Myxococcota bacterium
ACCGGAGGGAGCGAGTGTCGGGTCCCCGAAGGGGCGCGCTTCGCGACGGTCGGGGCGGCGGCCGGCGAAGCCGGAGACCCCGACCGTACTCCCTCTACGCGGAGTACGGGTCGTACGGTCGGAGCAAAGGGCCCCAACCCGCGCTTGCGCGAGACCCCCATACACTCGCTCAGGCTACGCCTGGGGGGGCGAGGTTCCTTTATCCCCCCCCCCGCCCCGGCCACTCTTTGTCCGCTCTTTATCCCCCCGCCCGACCCCTTCGGGGCGGGCGCGAGGGGATAAAGAGCGGAGGGGAGGGGAGGAAAGGGGCGGCGGGGAGAAGGGGGGAGTCGCGCAAGCGCTGGCGAGGGCGGGGCGGCAAGAGTGGAAGAGCAAGAGCAAGACCTCTACTTTTTTTCGCCGGCGGAGCCCAAAAGGAAAACTACCGTCTTGGGGTGACTTTGTGCTTAGCATAATTGTGTTAACTTATAACGGATCCGGCGACCGCGCTTCTTGCTCTTCCAGCGCTTGCGCGACACTGGTTTTCCCAAGGAAGAGGACGTGCTCTTGCTCTTGCCCGAAGGGCAAGAGTGAGAGCACGCGCGCGGGTCGCATCGTGCTAATACCGGGGGTGGCGAAGCCGCGATTGCTATCTTTATAGCCCAGCGCAAGCGCCCGAAAGTGCGCGCACCTTACATGTGGCGCACGGTCACATTGCGGTGCCCTAACTTATTTTCTTCTATTACGGAAAACACGTAAGAAAAGAGTACTCCTTTCGGTCCACTTCGTGGACCGCAATTCAATAGTATAGTGTTGTCGCAGCTATAGCGCGGCTGCGTACTGTTTTATTTATAAAGCACGGTAGTCACCTATGAATATGCAGTCTTTCCCGAAGGGAAGCAAGCGAATGCGCTATTCTCGTGAAAAAGGCGCGCCCAACCACCGAGGCGAGGCCCGTGAAAACGTGATCGTGCTGCTTGGTCCAAAAGGAAAAATCCAAGATAGCCAAGCTGGAAAACCCGCGGGCTTATAGCCTCAGAGACTCTACGCAAGGCACACTTGTCCCTTACACGGGTGAATCTAGAGTCCAATTCCGACCCTTGGTGGCACAGCCGGCATGTGTGTAAACGCGCTTCGGTTGATCGTAGACGCCCAACAAAACAAGGCATAACTTTATTAGTGTACTAAGCAGGCCGGTGTACAGAGTATTACCTTGCGCGCGCGTCCCCGTTCGCCGAAGGCGAAAGCCTCCCCTCCCTCCAGCGCATGGCGTGCACAAAATTGGCGGCACTAGTGCAGGCCGCCCCACCCCCCACAGGAAGCCCCAGTGTGGGCGCCCCCCACCCC
>JBCCEG010000499.1:0-1321 GCA_039030455.1 Myxococcota bacterium
GCCAGGGAATCAGGAGGAATGCGATGTCCCACGTAAAAGGGACCGAATTCAGCGTACCGTGCGCTGACCTCGTCGAAGCGCATGCTGGTGACAACGTGTTTGAAGACGAGCGGGTCGTCCGCGAACAGTGTTACACCCCACTCCCAATCGTCCAGCCCAATAGCGCCCGACACCAGCTGTGTGACGCGATCGAGGAATTTTTTCCCCGACATGCCGTGCTGGCGCATGAGTGCCCGCCGCTGCTCCAGTGGCAGCAGGTACCAGTTGGCCCCTTCGCATCGGCGCTTATTCATGGGGTAAAAACAGACGTGGGATTTCCGGGGCAATGCTGGAAATAGACGGGCTTGCACGGCTTGTTGCCGTTGTGGGTCGGGCTTTTCGGATCGGGCCACCACATAGTTGCTCAACTCCACCACCGAGACGAACGAAGGCCCGCGCGTGAGAACGGATCCGGCGAGCGTTTGGTCCAGCGCGCGCTCGACCTCGATCAGATCCTCCAGCTTGGGGCGCAAATGTAGGAACAAGAAATCCGCCTTGTGTCCCGCGGTGGCAAACAGGCCGAAGCTGCCTCGGCGCGCCGCATCGACTGCTTGATGCCGCCGCGTCAGCTCTTGCAACTGCTCGATTGCCGTGTGTTGCTCGGAGGAAGAAAGAGCCCGCCAACGGTCATACCGCACGCGACGGAAGTCGTGCAGCACGAACCACCCCTCCAACGTTCGCGGTCCTTGTTCGGACACGGCTCCATCCTTTTCGTGTGCCATTGCGCGATCTGTCTCGTGGTGTGGTTCGTTGTTACGCCTTGCTCAAGCGCTTCACGTCCTCAAGCGACAAACCCAACGCCGCCGCGATCGCCTCTTTATTCATGCCGGACCGCAGCAGGTTGCGAACGAGGGTACGCCTTTCCTCCTCGCGTCCTTCCTCGCGTCCTTCCTCGCGTCCTTTTCTTTCGCCTTCTTCCAACCCCTTGCGTCGCGCGTAGCTCATTTGCATTTCGCGGTCGGTGCGGGCGATCATGGAGTACACGTAGGCGCGGCGTTCGGTGGGAGTCCAAGCGTGCTCCTGCATGGTCATGAACGCCTCGTGCAGTGCCGGCGTGTCCAGCTGCTTGGGAATCTCCTTGAGCCTGGGGGCATGGCGCAAAAAGTACACCCAGCGCTCCGCGTCGGTCTTCAGCTGGTTGAGCTTGAGGTGGAACTTGGGCAACTCCACGAACGTGTAGTGGAGCGTGTCGAAGGTTTGCCTGCCCGTTTTGAGATTGCACAGCCGATGCTGCGACAGATAGTCGGAATCCCCCTTGACGAAGGAAAACCCCAACACGCCC
>JBCCEG010000500.1:0-1321 GCA_039030455.1 Myxococcota bacterium
AAAAGGATCTTGCCAAGTTAGACAAACGCACATATCAGCGGTGTTTGGCCAAGGGAACACTGACGGAGAAGCAGTGGAGCGAATATACGCGAAAACTGCCCGATGTCGGCGACAACGCCGAGCCCGTCCGCGTCGGCGAGCTGCTGGAGAAGTTAAGGCGTAACGAAAAACAGCAGCAGTTCTTTTAGGACTCGGATTCACGGGATCTGATGGGTTGTCGGATGTTCGGAGAATGGAGACGGCGGCGGTAAAGTCGAGCGCTTTGCCCCAACCATTCATCCAATAATCCGTCAAATCCTAGTGAATCCGAGTACGAGTGGGAAGATTGGGACAATGAGTGAACAGCAGGAAAAAGAACAAGCATCTCCTTTCCGCGTGGTGGATCGTCGTCGCTTCACAGAAGAGGGTGAGACGCGCGCCCCCCGCGAAGTCTTGTCGCCAAACATTCCGGCGGGCTCGAAACGGTTTGAGGGGACACAAGGCACGGCAACGCGGCAATCGGAATCTGGTGATCACAAGAACACTGAGCGTAGAGACGCGGTTAACCGCGTCTCTACAGGGTCGCACACAGTGGACGATCGAGGCGAAGCCGGCGGTCATGCCCCGATTCCTCCGCCGTCTCAAGACGCTCAAGCAGGCGAAGAAAATCCTCGCGAATCATTAGGGCGGGGCGAGAACCCTCGGGAAGAGGCAAGGAGGCCTTGCCCCCAAAAGGGGACGCAGCCTCCTCTCACATTTGCCGTGTTCATGCAATCACTGGGGCAGCAGGCGATGATGGCAATGGGCTTGTTGCCCTGGCCGGATACGGGTCTGATCAAAGTGGACTTGCAGCGAGCGCAAGAGATGATCGATGTCATCGGGTTACTGCGCGATAAGACCAAGGGCAACCTCACGCACGATGAGCAGCAGCTGTGCGACGCCTTGCTCTACCAGCTGCGTATTGCTTTCGTGCAAATCCGTGAGTCGGGCGGCCCCCCCGCGGGCGTGGGCACCGGATCGGCGGTGACGCCTTCGGGGTAGTGAACGACCTCTGTAATCCTGACGAGCGAAGCGAGGCAGGACTCCTGCCCTCGCAGGGGGGACAAACCCATGCGGCGCAACCTCCACTTTGTCATTCCCCCGAAAGGGGCCTTCCAAAAAGGTCGGCGGGTTGCTTTTCCGATGAAAGGTTGGCGGAACGCTCCAAAATGGATCCCTGCTTTCGCAGGGATGACAGGGTGGAGGGATCCGCATTAGAACTGCTTGAAAACGCACATTCGACAAAAAATAATACACTTTTTCTGTCATTCCTGCGAAATTCGGGGTCCCCGAAAAGTATTTG
>JBCCEG010000501.1:0-1320 GCA_039030455.1 Myxococcota bacterium
CGCCTCTTGGGCCGATTTTGCGCGCGTTTTGTAGGTTGGCGGCTTCGCGGGAACATACTCTTTGCCAAATCGCGTGGCAATAAAGTCCCGCGCCTCGGCTTGCGCATCTTGCGAAACGGTCACGCTGTCGGTACGCATGTAGGTGATCAACCCAACGGTCCCTTCACTACCGCCCAAGTCAACCCCTTCATAAAGCTGCTGGGCAAACCGCATCGTTTTGGATGTGCCAAAGCTAAGCTTGCGGGAAGCCTCTTGCTGGAGCGTACTCGTTGTAAACGGGGCCGTGGGGCGACGACGACGCTCGCCAAGTTTCACCTTGCCCAATGTCCACTCCGCTTTCTCAAGAGCGGCCACGTGGGGTTTCACAACCTCTTCAGACGTGAGGCTGGGCGTTTCCCCTTTGTACTTGTGGAATTTGGCTCGAAAAGACGGCCGTTTTCCCTTGTTGTCGCGATATTTTGCCTGGCTCAAATCGGCATCGAGCGTCCAATACTCTTCTGGCGTAAATCCCTCAATCTCGCGTTCGCGCTCAACAACCAGACGGACAGCCACCGACTGCACGCGCCCCGCCGACAGGCGACCGCGTACCTTGCGCCACAGCAGCGGACTCAGCTTATAGCCCACCAAGCGATCCAAAATACGGCGTGCCTGCTGCGCCTCCACCCGATCCATATCAATATCGCGTGGTTCTTCAAACGCCGCCTGCACCGCCCGCTTCGTAATCTCATTAAAAACGACCCGCTTGGTGCGCTCCGGCTCCATTTCGGCCGATTCCAGCACGTGCCAAGCAATTGCTTCCCCCTCACGGTCAGGGTCAGTCGCCAGATAAATCTCTTTGGCCTTTTCCCCAGCCGCCTTCAGCTCCTTAACGAGCTTCCGCTTGTCGTTCGGCACGCGATATTCCGGCTCATAGTCGTTGTCAACATCGACGCTCAATCGCGACTTGAGCAAATCACGCACGTGGCCCACACTCGACTTAACGGTGTAGCCACGGCCCAAATATTTGCCAATCGTTTTTGCTTTGGCAGGGGATTCAACAATAACCAGCCGACCAGAACGGCGCGGCGACTTTTTCGTGCTTTTTTTCTTCGTCGCCTTCTTTTTCTTGGTAACCGTAATCTCAGGCTTCGGCAAATCCTTATGGTCGTCTGTGTACCCAGCCCGATAAATGGTGCCGTCACAGACAGGACATTTGCCGCGCGTCCCAGGCGAGCCATTTGCGGCCCATTCCGCCTTGGGGGCAACAATCTCTCTTTTTTCTTTACATTTAAAGCAGTAGCCTTCCAACTGCACCTCTGTTTCAGTCAATCAGTCAATCAG
>JBCCEG010000502.1:0-1317 GCA_039030455.1 Myxococcota bacterium
GCGCCCGGGAGGGCCACCTTGGCTCTCCCGGGCCGTCCGGGGCTTGCCCCGGACCTACCCCTAGGCCCGGGAGGGCGACCACCGACCCGGTTGTCTATCCCAGCACTTCTCCCTCTGCCTCTTTCCATGCCCCATTCGCCCCTCAGACCCCATAGCTGGCTTCCGGACGCTCCCTTTGGCCCAGAGGGGCGGATCCCCCCCCAAACATGGCCGTCCTAGTAGCTTCCTAGGACGGTCCTTGAGGTCACCTGTTGCGGTACACCGGCGAATGACTGACAATTGCTGCTAAAATTGTGGACTGCGTGCGAGAGCGACATACAGGCTCTTGGTTGTGTGCGAGAAGCGGGAAATAAGGGTAGGAAGCAAACACGCACTTGAAATGGGCGCTAACACCTCGCGCAAGGGGTGCGAACAACGTCCAGGGCCGCGTACGAACCTTGCAAAATAGAGGAGTACGGCCTGATCAAGGCGTCGGCGAAGCGAGGGATAGCCCCATAAGACGTCCGAAAAGGCGAAGCATAGGCCTAACAGACGTCCGAAAAGGGGGGGTGTTGGCCGATGAGCGTATCGGCAAAGGAGGGGTATGGCCCGAACAGGGCATCGGCGAGGGGTGGTATAGTCATGTTAGGGTGTCGGCGAAAGGGGGGTATGGCCCGATCAGAGCATCGGAGAGCAAGGGTATGGTCGGAGAGACGGGTCGGCGAGGCGGGGGAAGGCACGCGTAGAGCGTCGGCGAGGAGGGGGAAGGCCCCGATAGGCCATCGGCGAACGGGGGTACGGGCCAAAGAGCGGCACGGAACTAAGGGGAACCGCCGACATACCACTTCGGGATGGCGGCGGATGCCCACGGCCGACGTTCGAGATTGGCTCGATGCAGCGATAGGCCACAGAAACTAAGTGCCGGGCTTCCCTTGTGGAGGGGGTCAACTTTGAAGGCCCGTATCTTCGCCGTCCGGTGTCCGATAGAGACGTTCAAGGGCTCGTTGTGAAGCCAAGAAGAAGCTCTATCCATCTGGCGCGGGTCACTTGGGCTGCGCGGCGCGCGCACTACATAAAGCGCGCTCCGGAGGACGGAAAGAACACACATTATTGCTTCGCTCGTTTCGTTGTTCTGTTGTGAATGCCCACGGATGTTTTGATCACTGCGCTCTTCATGGTGATTCTCGTGGCTCAATCTTGGCACTGCTTGGTGGACTGAAGACTAGGCGCAAGCTTGGGAGGCAGTGGTATGTGCTGGGGAGGCAGAGCTATGGGATAGGTACCACTGGGCGGTTGTGGTTGGCAGTCGGTCCGCGCCCCGATGGGGGATGACTGCCC
>JBCCEG010000503.1:0-1312 GCA_039030455.1 Myxococcota bacterium
AGCGCAAGTACGATTCACCACACGATTCCGCACCATTCTACACGGTGCCCAACGCCCCTATTTGGCGCAGTATGGTATCGCTGCGGTAGCCATACCATCTCCGATCTCCCGTTTGCAGAGGTCAGGCCCCAACGCCCGCGATTACCGCCTCATTGTGAGCCACCACCCCACAAATAGCGCCACGCCAGACCCCGTTACCGGAGATGCCTCCCAGCAGCTGCTCCCACCTCCCCCTCCTGCGCGCAAACGCCGCCGTAAGTCACGACGGAAAGCTCGGGAAGAAACGGAAGTCACGATGGAAGAACCAGACACGCCGGAGGAGTTCCCCCTGTGCAATGGTGTGGAATTCCACCTGTGCTGCATGTCACCGCACGTGGTGTTCCAAGACTTGAAGGGGGCGTGGTCGGTAGTGCTGACGTCAGGCACGTTGTCCCCGATGGGCTCGTTCCAGAGCGAACTAGGCCTGAGGTTTGACAACATTCTGTAGACCCCCCACGTGGTAGACATGTAGCGGCAGGTGTTTGCGAGCGCCATCCCGGAAGGGCTATCCGGTCAGCAGCTTCTCGCCACCTACGACCATGTGTCCAAACCCGCGTTTCAGGACGAGCTAGGTGCGCTGCTTATTCAGTTGTGCCGCGTGGTACCCAACGGTCTACTGGTGTTCTTCCCCAGCTACAGCACGCTGGAGAAATTGCGGCGGCGGTGGAAAGCGACGGGGGCCTTGGAGAATATTCAGGCGGCAAAAACGCTGGTCGTGGAGCCGCGGAGCTCAGGTGTAGCGTTCGATACCGCGTCGAGTACCTTTTGCAGTGAGGCTAAGTCCGATCGCGGTGCGGTGTTTTTCGCTGTGTGCCGCGGAAAGGTGTCAGAGGGGATGGACTTTAAGGACGAGTAGGCGAGAGCGGTGGTGGCTATTGGGTTGCCACATGCTGCATTGAAGGAGACAACGGTGGTGCTAAAGAGGCAATACAATGATGCGAGGAAGTCGGAAGTGGGCAGGCTTAGTGGGGCCTAGTGGTACGACTTGTAGGCGTATAGGGCGCTGAACCAGGTGCGGGATGGGGTAGGGTGGGTTCATTCATTCATTCCAGTACCCATGCGCCGGACCGGTCAACACAGCCAAAAGTTGTTGTTGTTGTTGTTGTTGTTGTTGTTGTTGTTGTTGTTAGCAGCTTGTTTGCGTTGCCTGTTTGATTGGATGGTTCGCGACGGACAGGGAGGCCTGGTTTGGTTGTGGAGCACGGTAGACCCGCTGCGTAGGTGAGTGTGTGTGGTGGGGGCGGACGGCGCATACTGGGTGGGGGGACGTTGC
>JBCCEG010000504.1:0-1311 GCA_039030455.1 Myxococcota bacterium
GCTGAACTGCTGATCATGCTCGGTCACGAATGATCCAATCCTCAATGTAGCGGCCTAAACCCTTCCCTGTAGGAGAACACCAATGGATCTAAACCAGATCCAGTAGCAGGCAAAGTTCACCTATCCAGCATAGTGGCACTCTATCAGCAGCCAAAACCGCATGGCACTCTATCAGCAGCCAAAACCACATGAAATGTAAACCAAAACCGCATAGTGGCACTCTATCAGCAGGTCAGCGTTGAGAAAACACTCTGGCCCTGCCATTACCCAGAGAGCAACAAACAACATCCCTGACACCTTTTCAATTCCATTCATCACCATTAACTCCTTCGATCTTGCTACCTAAGCCTGGAACGAAACGAGATAAGCTCTTCTCCATCCAGGTCCTGTATCTTGTGCCAAAACACGGCATTGATTGATTTCAGTAGCCCATTCTCTAAACTATCCCAACACGGACAAAAAGCCTAGCTGTGAGAACTCCCTCATAAGAGGACAGCACAATGGGTTGAATTCACCGAGAGTTTTCTCAAAAGAGAACGCTCCTGACACCAACCAAACCCCGTCCCACTACATAAACCTCAAGAGAAAATGGGTGTAAGGTGCAGCGATCTTGCACCTTGCAGGGCAACCGCGACAAGGCACAGTACTAGTAGTACAATAGGTGTGTATGGCTCACGCCATGCACACTCCAGGTACAGTGCTGGTCAACCACTCGCACTATATAAGTAGGCAGTGGGAGCTTTGTCTTTGGGTTCTTTGGTTGTACTAGTGAAGCGTCCTCTTCTCTCTATTTGAATGCTACAGCGTCCAGATACTTACAGCAAGCCTGCCGCCCCGAAGCGCGCCGGCTCCGGGTCCGCTTCCGTCCCGAAGAGGCGGAAGTCGACCAAGGCACCTCCCCGTGGGGATGCCACCGCCCTGTCCTTTGCCGCCGCCGCTTCCGCTGTTGCCGTTCCCGGTGCTGCCGCCATCCCTGCTGCCGGCGTGCCTGTTGCCGCCGCCGCTGCCCCCGCCACCTATGCCGCCGCCGCAGCTGCCGCTCCTCCTGCTGTCACCGGGCCCATCATCCGGTACGGCGAGACGTCCGCCCCTGCCATCCGCTATGCCGCCACCGCCTCCCGACCCGCCGGCGCCACTCCCTTCGCCTAGGCGAGCTCCCCTGCGTCTGCTGCCGGGACCGCCACGTTGCCTCCCGCCTCCGCGCCTGCGTTTCCTCCCCGAAGCACGACCCCGCCGCTAAGCACGGCGCCTACGTTCGGGACGTCCCGGCAAGCGCTGGAGGCTGCCGCTGAAGAGGAGCCGTGGCGGCCA
>JBCCEG010000505.1:0-1310 GCA_039030455.1 Myxococcota bacterium
CCTTGCTAGTGCTTGCCGCCTCTACTGTACCAAGCCGCCCATCTCCGCCCCTGCCCAAGGATTTTACAAAGATAAACCAAGCTTAGCAGCCCCCACGAACATCTTTCAACCCAGCTTTAATCGAACAAACTTGAATACTGGCTGGCGGACCTGTCACCGCTGGACAATCGCAGGGGACCTTAACCACTGGTTGGCCATTCGCCAAGGAGCTATCTGCCAAGGAACTATCTGCCAAGGGGGTCTAGACTGTCCTCGCCCCTTGTTGCCGTCGCCCACCGAGGACGCCTGCGATCCGCCGAGGATGCCGCCCACTCAATACAACCGCCGAGTTGCCATAACCCAATTTTAAAGTTTATGACGGCCAGTCTATACACTGTGCATGCAAAGTTCGCCACTGCATGCCTAAGATCAGGTCGTTTAACATTTTTTTCAAATTGTCAAATACGTAATTTTCAATGTTTTAATTACAGGACATTAGCAAGGCAGCGCTGGACTGCATCGAGAAGCTGCTGGAGACGGACGGCGCGCGTCGGCTGAGCGCGACGGAGTGCCTGGAGCACCAGTGGCTCACCGGCTCCTACCTGGACACGCTCAAGCAGCTCGAGACGACGTGGATGCGCAAGTACTTGGCCAAGCGGCGCTGGCAGCGCTGGTTCAACACGGTCAAGGCCATGAACCGGATGCAGCGGCTGGGGAGGGGCGCCACGGGCGGCGGCGGCGTCGGCGAGGGCGCCGAGCACGCCGCCAACCTGCTGGCGGCCGAGGCCGAGGCCGAGATCGGCATGACGCCGGAGAAGAGGGACCCCGAGAGGTGGGTGTGAAAAAAAAAGTTTAACGAGACTCGTGGTAGTGAAAAGAAAAACCGGACAGGAAGAACGGGGTGACAGATGTGGTGGATAGACAGTTATTGGCCGTGCATAGACTTGAGAAAGAGACGAATGAGTGCACAAAGTTAATTTTGTGCAGACCAAGAGGGGGGAAGCGACAGGAAGGATGGTTGCCCCGCATCCGGCTCCACTGTTGCGGTTCGTGCGGACTGGTCTGGCGCGTGCACTTGCGCTTGATGACGAGCCTTGCCTTGGGTTGCTCAGCGGCATGTGGAGGCAACAGTCTCCACTGAGTATGCTAGTAGTATTCACTTGCGAGTCCTGTCATCGGCGAGGCCTGTCGCCATCCGCCGGTTGCCTAGAGTGACTTGCGCTTTGCGCGCCACCTATTCTGTTTCTGTAATTTACAGGTATTTCGGTATAACTCAATTTTTGACGTAAAGCTTTAAGTTGCATCTCTACTGTCCATCCGTAGGTTTTATC
>JBCCEG010000506.1:0-1308 GCA_039030455.1 Myxococcota bacterium
CCGCGAGCAGAAACACCACGATGGGCGTTTCACAAATTGCCGCGCACACAAGCAGGGTGTTCACGGCGAACCCAAACAAGTGACCCACGGAATAAGCGGCCTCCACTCCCGGCGGCAAGCCGTGGGTGAGCACGGTGAAAACCAGCGGCAGGGCAACAAAGTACCCGAGTAAAACACCAGTCAATGCAAAACCAGACCCGGCTCCCACGAACAGCAAGCACATGCGTTGTTCACGGCGATATAAACCAGGCGCCGCGAAGCGCCACAACTGCGTCAACACCCACGGACTCGCAAGCAGCAGGCCGCCGGCGACGGCCGCGCGCAGCTGCGTGAGCACATACTCATGGACCGAAAGCACCACGAGTCGCTGTCCTGGTTGCAACACACGTTGAATGGGAACGCGTAGAAGAGCCAGGATAGGCTCCGACAGCACCAGACACAGAACGGTACAGACGGCAACCCCCACAATGCCGCGCCACAGGCAGCGCCGCAAATCGGATAAATGGTGGTTCAAGCCGCGCGGGGTGGTATCCATCTCTGGCCGCACTTTACCATCCCGCATGCTGGTCAAAGGCTCGCTATGCGTTTCGACTCACCCATCACCCTTGCTCTCGTCATCCTTCTCATCCCGGTAATCCGCAGCCCCATCCCGGTAATCTGTGGTCTCATCCTGCCATCCGTGGTCGCCTTTTCGTTCCATGGTCACAATCATGCGATGCAGATCCGCTTGGCGGCGCCGCAACAAGGCCAAGGCCCCCCCCAACGAGCGCATGAGCTTGGGCAGATCGCGCGGCTGTAGCACCAACAACGCCACCAGCGCTACCATCAACAACTCACCGGCGCCTATGTCGAACATGGGTTTAGCATAACGTGGGTCCAATTCGGATCGCGTCCAGCGGCCACGGCCAAGTCTCCCTTGACACAGGATAGCGGGGAAAGCGAGCGTCGGGAGGAATTTTCGCTTGCTCCAAGTTGTCGGGGTAGTACACCTGTTGCAGCGTTAGCCCGCGCGCGGGAGCCGTGGGGCCCGCGCGCGCTCGACAGCGCGCGGCTAAGATCGTGGGAATGTCGTCCGAACGTAGTTTGCCCCGACCCACAGCCGTCAACGTTCCCACGATAATGCGCACCATGTGATGGCAAAACGCATTGCCCCTGACGTCTACTTGGATTCCCCTGTCGTCGCGTTGCACGGCCACGCGCCACAAAAAGCGTCTTGCGTGGGCCGCAGTACATGCAGCGGAACGGAAACCGGCAAAATCATGATCACCGACCAAATAGGCCGCCGCATACCGCATCCGCTCCACATCC
>JBCCEG010000507.1:0-1308 GCA_039030455.1 Myxococcota bacterium
CGCCGCCGTGATGACCGTCTTGTTCCGGGTGGGAGCAGCGCCGTCGGGAGTAGCCCTGCGGGGGGATCACGTTCGATCGGAAAAAGAGAAAGGGGGAGAGAACGCATGCATACACGCCCGGCGCAAAAGCGAAACAGGGGCGGAGCGGCAGGAAAACCAAAGGCGGGGGTCACCGGGATGCTCGGGAGACAAGCATGCCGGCGCCCCGGAGATGACCGGAGCGAGGCAGCCCAACAAACAAACAAACAAACAAACAAACAAACAAACAAACAAACAAACAACAAACAGGCGGGTCCCCCAACCCGGGTGCCTTGACAGTCACGGCGGCGGGTGAAGTTGTTCGTTGTGCGGCTGGTCGGGGGCCCGCGGCTGGCTACCTGTCGTTACAGAGCTCGGCGAGTGCATGGTTTGGACAGACCAGACGGGACTACGGGGCTAGGGAGACACTCCGACGCCCAGATGGGCGCCGGAGGGGCCGAGTCTCCCCCGCCCCCCGCGTTTTAAAACGCCCGCGGGTCCCGACGGCAGCGCTCCGAGGGCCTCCCACTCTTACAAACACGAGTGCAAGACCCGCGCGGAGCGGGGAGCGGCCGGGTCGCGGGGCGGCCGTCAGGTTTCAAAGGTGACACCGCCTGCGACCCAACTACGGTGAACGTAAATAGACGGAGATTTTGGCCGCACTCGCCTCGAAACGAAGATTTCGATCGCTGTTGGTTGCGGAGGTCCCTCCCTGTCCTCCCCTACGCTGTCTCTCTACTTCTTTACGTTACGTTCCGGCTTATCGACAACGCGCCGCCTTGCCCCGCTGGCCTTGATTCTCGGGCAGTGACGGGGAGCGCACAGGCACCCCGCCAGCTCTAAGTTTCCCTCGCTGCCTACGATTGCGCGCGCGAGCCCACCCGCGGTCACCGGCACACCCGACATTCAGAGGGCGGGGATTCCATAGAAGGCTACGCTCGGCTTGTCCGTCGCTACGGTGCCCTACACTACTACCTCCTGTCTTCTTCTAGGGGTTTTCGCTTCTCTCATCTCTGGATCTTCGCCGCCGATTTCGGGGCATTTGACACTCAACTCAACAGCAAAGCAGCAGCAAAAGCGGCACGCACGCACACACACACACTACGGCCCGGTGGCGAGGCAACAAAACGTTTTGTAAAAAACGGTGCCTCGCCTGTCTCGCCGCCGTGATGACCGTCTTGTTCCGGGTCGGAGCAGCGCCGTCGGGAGTAGCCCTGCGGGGGGATCACGTTCGATCGGAAAAAGAGAGCGGGAGAGAGAACGCATGCATACACGCCCGGCGCAAAAGCG
>JBCCEG010000508.1:0-1298 GCA_039030455.1 Myxococcota bacterium
CCGACAACACGGTGCGGGTGTGGGATGTGCAAAGCGGCGTCCAACTCAGGGTCTTCAAGGGGCATACCGGCCCTGTTTGGGGCGTCGGCTTTTCGGGCGACGGCACGCGGGTCGCTTCGGGCAGTTCTGACCAGACAGTAAGGCTGTGGGATGCTGCGATAGGCAACGGCCCTGTCGGGCCGTTAGAAGCCTCCGGTGGAGGCTTCGGCCAAGAGCAGGGCCATGAGCCTCTGGCTCAGGCCGAGATAGATAATAGCCCACTCAAGGTCTTCAAGGGGCATACCTCATATGTGAATAGCGTCGGCTTTTCGCCCGACGGCCGGCATCTGGCCTCCGCCAGTTGGGATAACACAGTTCGGCTGTGGGATGTGCAAAGCGGTGCCGAACTCAAGGTCTTCAAGGGGCATACCAATTGGGTACAAAGTGTCAGTTTTTCGGGCGACGGCACACGGGTCGCGTCGGGATCCTGGGATAACACGGTGCGGGTGTGGGATGTGACAAGCGGCGCCCAACTCAGGGTCTTCAAGGGGCATACTAATCCTGTAATCAGTGTTAGCTTTTCAGGCGATGGCACGCGGGTCGCCTCGGGCAGTTTCGATAACACAGCGCGGGTGTGGGACGTGCAAAGCGGCGCCCAACTCAGGGTCTTCAAGGGGCATACAGACACTGTAAGAAGCGTCAGCTTTTCGGGCGACGGCACGCGGATCGCGTCGGGCAGTCACGACAACACGGTGCGCGTGTGGGATGTGCAAAGCGGCGCTCAACTCCAGATTTTCAAGGGGCATACAGCCCCCGTTTGGGATGTCGACTTTTCAGGCGACGGCACGCGGGTCGCCTCGGGCAGTTACGACAACACAGTGCGCGTGTGGGATGCCACGATCGGCAACAGACCAACAGGGCCGTTAGGAGCCTCCGGTGGAGGCTTCGGCAGAGACGAGAGCCCTGAGCCAGAGGCTCAGGACGAAATAGATAATAGCCAACTCCAGGTCTTCAAGGGGCATACTTCCTCCGTGAATACCGTCAGCTTTTCGGGTGACGGCACGCGGGTCGCGTCGGGATCCTGGGATAAAACGGTGCGCGTGTGGGATGTGACAAGCAGCGCCCAACTCAGGGTCTTCAAGGGGCATACTTCCTCCGTGAATAGCGTCGGCTTTTCGAGCGACGGCACGTTGGTCGCGTCGGGCAGTTCCGACAACACGGTGCGGGTGTGGGATGTGCAAAGCGGTGCCGAACTCCAGGTCTTCAAGGGGCCTACTTCCTCCGTGACTAGCGTCAGCTATTCGGGCGGCGGAACGCGG
>JBCCEG010000509.1:0-1281 GCA_039030455.1 Myxococcota bacterium
AGTCCCCTCAAATCCAAAAATTATGTCATGGACACCCTCGGCATGTCGGACATGGGAGAAAAACGAGGGGCGCGGATTCGGCTGTGGGCAGGGTTGGAAAGGGCAACGTCGAGGATCAGCGACGAGGGCGAGAGTGGGTGGAGAAAGGTATGGACGAGGAGGGCGTGTGGGTGGGAGACGGGGGGTTGGGACGGGAGTTTGGGTGTGGGATGATGATCTCGCGCCAGCAGGAAGCATGGACATCGAGTTGCGAGTGCACCATACACAGTGTGCGTACGGTTGGGCCGTTGGCCGAGGTTCGACACCTCCGCGCACGAACGACGACGTCGTGAGCGTTAGCAAGCCAGGGGGCGAGAGCGCCAGCCAGAATGGGGGGAACAGTTGACGCGCGAACGGGCGCCGTCCGTCGATGGGACGTGACGTACCCCCGTGGTACTATCGTCGTACGACTAGGGGCCTTCCCGTTGCAGTAGGCAGCGCCGTCTGCGTCGCCGCATCGGAATCCCGTGACCGGTTAGGGGGTTTCGATGTCGGGCGGCGAGCGCCGAAGCGCCGAAGCGTAGGTGCGCGGCGCGCCCCAGGAGGGCCTCTAGGGCCCGACTAATCGACTAGTGGATTCACCCCCCTTTTCAAGAAGTGCAGAAATATCGATTCTGCACCCCAAGTGACGAATCCTACTGCAGAATTCTGGATGACAATACCACGTCCCTGCGCGCCCTCGGGACTCCACATTCATCACTGCAAAAAACATTCTGCACTGCGGAAATCGGCGAGAGGCCGTGAGAGGTTGGCGTTATGCTGGAGTTACGCTTCCGCAGGTTTCGCAGAGACGAGCGTTCACACCTCCGCGCACATAAATTAGCGTTTTTCCGCCAAGTCGATAAATGTCGTACTCAGAAAGGTGAGTCACCTGTCGCAGACCACCCTTACGCGCCTAGTTGTCACCTTGCAAAGGCTCCTGTTCCATGCATGGAACCATATGGTTACTTCGTAGGCAACTTTGTTTCTGTATCAAGCCGACAGAATGAAGGATAGCAGCGGGGTTCTCAAGGTCGCCATCGAGCTGGAACACGAAATTCGTGGTAGGCTACTATCTCACAGGATCTATCCTGGCGGAAAATCGGCTTTTTGCCGGTTTCTGGGGGCGTTCGATTCTCCCCTATGATCGTACAAGTCCTGATTCGCTGTGTTTGTGCACTTCTGAGCAACACTATCAAGAGCCCACCGGCCAGGTAAGGAAAACATTATCTTTGTTCGATGTCGGGGGAACGGCATTCATGG
>JBCCEG010000510.1:0-1276 GCA_039030455.1 Myxococcota bacterium
CTGTTTTCGATGTAGTACTAAACGCGATAGCTGGTGTAGCCATTTGCCGATATTATCTTGCTGTTTGGACGAGGGGGGGATGTTGAATCGTGGAAGAATTGCCCTTCACCCCTTAAGAAAGGGGATGGATGTAGATCTCGGGGGGATCCGGCTCATATCGCCTTGTGAGAACTTTTGAGCACGGCTGACATGCGGGGAGCCAAAAGTCGCGTGGGTATCCTTAGGGTACTCGGCAAGGGTTAAGTTGTTGGGTTTGAACAACGTTTCCCTTGTAAAAATTCTGAGAATTTGGACACACACACACACACACACACACCTTTTTTCCCGCCATGTCCACTCCACGCTCCTCCTCCTCCTCCTCTCGACGCGACGCTGCACGTCTTGTCGAGTTTTCCCCATCTGTTTCCCGCGTGGCATATGTGGAGCCTGCGCAGCGGAGGGGGGTCGCCCCCTCAGCGCCGTCTCACACTTCTACCGGGCGTCCCCAAGCCTCTCCTGAAGCGACTGACGAGACCACCGGCAACGCACCTGAGGGGAGGCTTTCCAACGTCCACGGTGTCCCATCACCTTCACAGCGGCGTTCTCCAAAGCCTCCGACGCTTCCTGGCGCAAGGTCTGCTGACGTGGATGATAATCGTCGCTCTTCTCACAGGCGAGCAGGGCCGCGGCCTAGGGCGTTTAAGAGCAACCTTGGACGCTCTTTTCAGTGGCTGACCGAAAACTGGGATGTGGATGGGGTTCCTCCCTCGAGTTCACAAGTTTTTGTTGATCCTACTCATCTTGGCAAAGTAATTGGGCGAGGTGGCCGTATGCTCAAGGCCCTGCAACGATACACAGGCGTCTTGGTGACTTCTGCTCCACCCCCTGATGACTCTCTACATGTTTTCCGGCTTTTTGGACCACCTTTACAGTGCCAACTTTTCCACAACCTAGTGGCTTGCATTGGCAGAGGCTTTGGGCAAGCAGTATGGCATCTGCTTCGCCCTTGATGTACTAGGTTGGGTCCTTCCCTTTCTCTCTCTCCCCTCTAGCTTCTCGTGATTACTTTTTATCGGAGTTGCTTTGGTCGAGCTCCTTGGCTTCTTAGATGGTTCCCCTTGTTAGGGGTTTTGCCTCATTTTGAAAAGTATTAAGGAAATGGGGTTTTCTGCCCCTGTTTTTTCAAAATTTTCCCGCCCGGCGGCGGCTTAGCTAAAGGCGCTGGCCTCGCTTCGCTCGGCACCAAGCCGCGCCTTAAGCACGCCCCGCCAGGCGGGTCCCACATGATGAGTGCCCC
>JBCCEG010000511.1:0-1272 GCA_039030455.1 Myxococcota bacterium
GATAAATGCCGGCGGAGGGACTCGAACCCCCAACCCGTGCGCGGGACTGGTTTCTAAAACCAGCGCGTATACCGTTCCGCCACGCCGGCTTTGATCGACCTCTTGGCTCCCAGTGGAGTACGTAGAAAACGCGGCAGTGACAGCTGAGTTCAGAATGGCTTCAGGTGTGCACGCGAGCTATAGTCAATCCTATCAAAAGCAACACCGGAATCGAACCGGAAAACCCAGTTTGCTTGCCTCTTTAATTGTTCTCCAGCTGCAGGTTCCCCTACGACTACCTTGTTACGACTTCGCCCCGATCGTCGACCCCACTATCAGGAAACGGCTGCCCTCCGCGAGGGCGAGGGAGCGCCGCACACCATTCAAGCAAAGCTGTCTTTCCGGGCGTGACGGGCGGTGTGTACAAGGCTCGACTGGTATTCACCGCGGCGTAGTGATCCGCGATTACTAGCGATTACTCCTTCATGGGCCCGGGTTTCAGGGCGCAATCCGAACCTTGAGGCGCGTTGGGGGCCGGCGCGGCTTCCCGCTGTACGCCCCTATGTGACACATGTGTGGCCCGGCCCGTTTGGGCCATGACGACTTGGCGTTGTCCCGATCTCCTGCCGCTGCTAAAGCGGGGGTGCTCCGAGGAGGGGGGTTGCGCCCGTTGCAAGGAGTTAACCAAACATCTTACGACACGGGCTGACGACAGCCATGCAACACCTGTGAGCTGCAAGGGCCGGTAAGATTCTACGCGGAGTATCGGATTAAACCGCATGCCCCACCGCTTGTGCAAAGCCCCCGTCAATTCCTTTAAGTTTTAGCCTTGCGACCGTACTCCCCAGGCGGGGTATTTTCCGCGTTAGCTTGGCAGCCGTTTCTGCCAATACCCATCGTTGACGGCGTAGACTACTGGGGTATCTAATCCCATTGGCTACCTACGCTTCCGTGCTTCGGCGTCAGTTTGCCCCAGCCGGCCGCCTTCGCTACCGGTGTTCCTCCCAAAGTCCTAGGATTTTACCCCTACTTCGTGCTTCATTATTTGTTAGGTTTGCAAATAAAACGAAGCACGAAAACGCCGAAACTAGTGTTGCTGGTAGAACCAAGCACGGTACCAAAAGCACTCATTAGTTAGTGATCAAAAACGCGTAGGTTTGCAATATATAACAACGGCCGAGGAGTGATTATCTCCTGGCCTACTTTTAGCAAAACCCAACAAAAGGCAAGAATGGTAATAAGCGAGTCTTTAAATTGCGTGATATGCCCGAAGGCCGGACACCCCCGGAGTCC
>JBCCEG010000512.1:0-1269 GCA_039030455.1 Myxococcota bacterium
ACGGATGGGGGCAGCCTTGTCTTACAGAGCTGGAAAGCCGGATGCGGTTAAAGTCGCACGTCCGGTTTGGGGCGGGGGAAAGGTTGAAAGGCCCTACCTATCGCCACTTCCCATGAGTGCCAAATGGGGTGGACTCATACAACCCGTTGACAAGTTTATGATCCTGGTATATACTTCCTGCAGCAACTTGCTCGGGGAAACAAGACCACCCGGTGTAGGGTTCTTCAAGCATTTACCACACAAGGAGTATAGAGAGATGGCGGCGAAAAACAAGAAAAAAACGGTATGGGGCTTGACGGCGCTGCCACAATGGGCGGCAGCGAGTGGCTACGGGGCACAGGAGGCGAAAGAAAAATCCTTTGCCAAACTAGGAAAAGCCTTTTTCTTTTTTCTCTGCCTACTGGCAGCACCTCTCCAGGCCTCGCAGCTTCAGACCTCACAACAAAGTGACAAAGACAAGAGTGACGAAAAAGAGAAGGGTGACGAATTAGGTATCACGAGTGTGCTGTTGGTGAACAACCCGCAACGCATCCAGGAACTGGCGCGACAAGCGAGGCAAGACGAGCAGCTGATGCATCAGTTGTGGGACCTGGTGGAGCAGTCCAAATCCACCAATAGCAAGCTCGCTGCGACGGGGGCGGCCAACGCCCTGACGATTTTGAACGCGGCCGGAGTGTCGTTTTCGGGCAAGGACCTGCGGGACATCAACGCGCCGGGGGCCGTGTTGGACGGGGCGGTGATGGACGGCGCCGATTTGCGTCGGGCAAACCTGGCGAGGGCGTGGTTGGGGCACGCCTCTCTGAGTCAAGCCCGCCTTGATCAAGCCCAACTTGGGGGAGCGTATTTTGGCGAACGAGCCTTCTTCGGGCATACTTCCGTAGTGATGAGCGCCAGCTTTTCGGGCGACGGCACGCGCGTCGCGTCGGGTTCCTACGATAAAACGGTGCGCGTGTGGGATGTCGAAACCGGCCAGCAACTCCAGATCTTCAAGGGGCATACTTCAAACGTGAATAGCGTCAGCTTTTCGCGCGACGGCACGCGCGTCGCATCGGGCAGTGACGACAACACCGTGCGCGTGTGGGATGTCAAAACCAACCAGCAACTCCAGATCTTCAAGGGGCATACCAATCGAGTGTGGGGCGTCAGCTTTTCAGGCGACGGCACGCGCGTCGCATCGAGCAGTGGTTCCTATGGAGGAAACGACAACACGGTGCGCGTGTGGGATGTCAAAACCGGCCAGCAACTCCAGATCTTCAAGGGGCATACAGG
>JBCCEG010000513.1:0-1264 GCA_039030455.1 Myxococcota bacterium
ACCTCCGTCGCTTCCAGCCGTGTCAACGACGAGAAGAGGCGCGCCCTCTTGCACAACGGCTCTCGATTCCTGTGCGCAATACTGAACCCAGGCCCTCAGAGTCTGCCCCGGATCGGTGTCGATCATGTCAACGGGAATGCCTAGATGGTTACACAACTCGATGATCAAGGCCGCCGTCATGGATTTTGCGTTGCCGCCTTTGGGGCCGACGACAACAATGTTCCTCCGCTTTTCCATGGCCGCCCTTTCCAAACGTCACAATGCACTGTGTACCGCATTGTCGCTCTTCGCAACGGCCTAACAGGGCCGTCGGGCGTAAGACTCCGCCAAGATAATCAAAAAAGAATTAGCAACCGAGAGGATGAAAAACATACTGCACTGTACTGCAATGCATTTGCGACCGAGACAACCAACCCCCTAACACCGTCGTTGGCTTTCGTTCAATGCGTCTCTTGGCTCGCGGTACTCTTTTGAACCCTCTTCCATTCTGAGTTTGACCGCGTTTGAGGGATTGTTGGCGCGCGAAGAGAAACCAAAGAATCGGTCTCGGTAGACGCAACACGTCTCCTCTTGCAAGCATGCGCATTACCCGTCAAAAGCAAACGGCTCGGGTGTTTTCGTCCTTCGCGACTCCAACGGAGGGAGGTCGCGCTTACGGCGCCTCTTGTTTTCCCGTTCGTTGCAGCGCCTTGCCAAACGCAGCAGTTCATCGGGGTCGTTGATCTGGGTGATATCGGGAAAGGCTTCCTCATCTTTTTTCCTGGGTATTTCCGGTACTTGTTCGCCCTGTTCACCGTACACGTCCGCAAAGCGCTTTTGCAGCACGAACACCAGCAACCGTGCCCCCGATCGTGCGTTGGCTTTTTCCCCTTTGAGCATCGCCAGCAAATGCCGTTCGTAAAACAGCAACCCCGCATCGCGGCCCTGTTCGTATGTCCTGGCGAACCCTGCATGCTGCTTCAACCAAGCATATACGGTGGTGCGGCTCACCCGCTCCTTGCGAAAGTCACGGCAAGATTTGATCCACGGCGCCACGGGTTCCCGCGCCAACAGCTCTTGTTTGCTAACTTCCAACGCGGCGAAGGCGGCCAGGGAGTGCCCTTGACTCATATGGTCCAACAGCAACGGCGCGTACACCGACCGATATTTTTGTTTTATCAACACCTTTGAGGGCGGGGACCGCCAAGGTCTTCCAGCGCAACCATTCCGCCCTTCTTTACTCGCACGCCGCTTTCGTCGTTCATGAAAACTACCAATGCCTTCA
>JBCCEG010000514.1:0-1256 GCA_039030455.1 Myxococcota bacterium
AAAACTTTTTGGGGTAAAAAGCAGGAATCCATGGAAAAAGTGACAAAAAGCGGATCCTATGGGTTTTTGGAAGTCCCCGGAAGCAGGGATGGGAACGAAAAACGATTGAAGGGGTTGGCGAATTTGAAAACTTATTTTTTGGGATTGGTATTACTAGCGATTAAAAAATCATAGTTCATCATACAGCGGTTTGGCACGCTTTGGCGGGCCTTGCTTTGCTCGCGAGTTGGGGTTATCTTAAAGGGAAGAAGAGACAGGGGGTGAAAAGGCGATCGACAGAAGATGGCTGTCACGGATGGCACGTCGCGGGTTCCGGTCACCGCGTAAAAAGGCAGGAAAAACGATAAATGCCGAGGATAATCCTCAGCTTGCTTTAGCGGCCTAAACACCCGTATAAAGCCGTTAGTCCCGGGCTAGCTTGGGCCTGGGGGTGCTAGCGCAAACCAAACAAGCTGGCTTGTGCGCCGTTTCTCGGCGCGGGCGCAAGTGAGATTTTGCCGAGAACTCCGCAACGGAGCCTGCCGCTTGGGCGCCGTGACGGAGGATGAAAACAAACGGCTAAACGTGTAGAAGTTCGCGGTAAAGATCTTTTGGACGCGGGTTCGATTCCCGCCGCCTCCACCACGTGTGAATCTCCGCGTGGAATCAAATGGTCCGGTCGGTTTGTTGTGGCAAAGAGGCCTCACCCTGTCATTCCCGCGCAAGGTTGTCACCCCTGCCTTGCTATTACCCACATCTTTTCCAAAGCCTACGAACGAACGCGCGCACCAAAACTTCGTCTCTCCTTTCCGGCGGAACCTCGCGCACTGCCGGGGCGCCGCAAGCCAAAGCTTCACCCCGTGTTTCCTGGTTTCCGCGCGGTCGGCCCTGGAAATGTGGGTAATAGACAGGCCCCCGCACGGGGGCAGGAGTCCATTTTGGTGCGTTCCGCCGCCTTTTCAGGGGAGGGGGAAGCGGGAATCCAAAAACCCCGTTGGCGAAGAGTGGGGATGAAAAAACCTCCGTATTTTTGGGGAAGAGGAAAAAAACCGACATTGGGGGAAAAGCAGGTTTCAGGCGGGTAATTCCGGCATGTGAACTTTCCGTTGCGGCTCTCTTGTTCTCCTTTTGGCCGTCGTGGGAGAAAAAGGTGTTGTCGGAGACGCGTATTGGGGTATAGTAAGCAGGGTTTTGGCCGCGTCGGCCTCGCCAACAAGCGTCGCGGTAAAAGGATCTTTCGGCATACGGGAATATAGTGCAAAGGTTGTTCGTTGTGC
>JBCCEG010000515.1:0-1256 GCA_039030455.1 Myxococcota bacterium
CCTGATTGTTCTGGCGCTAGCGCCGGCTCATAGGTTGTGGTGTTTTGTTTCGGGCTAGCTGGCGCGTGCCGTTGCCCTATTTTGACATGAACTTTGGTACTGTTCTTTTCCTAAGTAGTCACATAGCAACTCGACTAATCAGAACTAAGACAAAAAGAACCAAGGTCGCCCAGACAAAACTCCGGCCACTCATGCGAGCATGCCATGCAAACAGAAGACATGCTAACAGAACTCACTTCCGAGAAGCGCGAGACAAAAGCATCATGGCATTCAGACGCTGCAAAGAAACGGCAAGGTCATCAATGAAGGCCAAACGAACGGCCAACAAAGGCCACGAAACTGAGGAGGGCTCAGCACCGTCAGATTGCAAAACGGGGAAGAGGGCGTAGAAAAAATCGCGGACCACGCCACCCCACCCCCCGTAGGTGTTGAAGACGAAGGGGAGAAAATCCATGCGGCATTGACGAACCGCAGCGCGGTGTTTGACATTTTTAGCATGCTCACGCTGAAGAAGAAGCGCCTTAGGGGAAATGGCGGCGGCGCGGAAGTAGGATTCCGCAAGGGGATGGACCACGGTAAGGTCAACGGCGACGGGGTTGGTGTGACGGAGTATGTTGGAGATAATGGCGTCGACTTTATTACCGTCGGGTAAGGCGAGGTGCGACTCGCGGGTGTCGGTAATATAGTCGTGGCGGCGGCAAACCTCCATTAACAAGCAGAGAATCATATTATGCCTATAAAGGGGGTTCGCGGCGCCGGTGGAAGGAGCGCCGGCCGGGCAATGAAAAAAGTGGTCACCCATAGGCGGCACGGGAGAGCGGGAGGCCGGCGAATGTTTGGGGCACGTCGGCACGCAGTAAACGGGATGGTGCTCGAGAGCCGGCTGGGGCTGCCCCAAACGCAAAGCGAGCGCGGCCGAAAATTGGGGATCGGTCAAGCGACGGGCGGGGGAAGAAGGGAGGGCGCGTAACCAACGCCCGGCATGGGGGGCCGAGCACTGGATAAGCCGCGCGCGAGATTTCGCCGAGGTGCGGGGGGCGTCGAGGAAAAGCGAGCGCCGATAGTGATGAATCGCGAGGGAAAGTTTGCGTTGGAGTTGAGGAATAGGCGATAGTAGAAGAGTAAGGTCGGGCCCGGCGGCGGTGCACAGGCATGTAGCAGCCCGGACACCCGGCAATTCCGCAAACGGGGGGGAGAAGGGGGTGCCATCACAAGATAAGACACCAGCAGCACCAACAGCACCCGAGTCGCGGACC
>JBCCEG010000516.1:0-1253 GCA_039030455.1 Myxococcota bacterium
ATTTTCAGCGTCCTCGCAACCCTAGGCTGGAAAATCTTCATCCCCGAGGTAAGCAGCTTTGTGCCGGGTATTCTGTTCAGCTTCTTCAGTTTTTTCGGCCTGCGCCTGTTGGATCCCCATGATGTGCGCCACCCCAAGCGAGAGGCAAAGGAGGTGAGGACGAAGAAGCAAGACCCGACGGACAAGGGCGAAGAGCTGGGGTTTCTGCACAAGACGCAGCAGCGGGAAGTTTACGGCATCTTCGCGGGGTTTGTTTTCTTGATATACATCATGCCGATCTTTTTCCCCAACACGTGGCGCCTGGCGGCCGGTCCGCAAGAGCTGTGGGTGCGCGGGACGGCGGGGGTGCTGGGGGTTGCCATGCTGTTCGCGTACGACCTGCCCGCGCTCGTGCAACGCTATGTGGGGATAAGGATGCTGTGGCGCGTCGCGCGCGGGTTCTGCATTCCCTTCGGCTGTACCTTCATGCTGCTGCAGACCCATTACGATTCCTCGTGGCAGTTGTTTCTCGCCACCGGCATGCTCACGGTGATGTTTGGTCAGCCCGGAGCGGCGGCGTTGTCGGCGTTGACGCTGACAGCCATAGGGATTCCCGCCGCCGTCGTGACGCATGGAGCGTTGGCGGGATGGGACGAGCTAAGCGCCACGCTTCTTGAGACTCCCCCGGAATTGCTGGCGATCTTGACGGTAGGCTGTGCCTTGCAGGTTAGGCTTGCTAGCAGTGAGATCCGTCTGCTGCTGCAACGTCTAACGATTTTGGCGGCGACGCACGGCAAGCCGTTGCACGAGATGAGCACGCCGATTCAGAGCCTGGCCACGCGCGCGCGGCGGATTGAGGAGAGCTGGCCGATTCTGTCGGACGCCTACCGCAAGGCCAAGCAGGCGGGTTTGGCGGTGGGGCATATTCCGTTGGACATTCTGGCCATCCAAGACATCCGAGTGCCCCAGCTCAGCCGCAACATGCGGCAGGTGACTTTGATGCTGAAAATGTTTCGCGACAACATGCGGGGCAAACCGGCGAATCTAGATATGAAGGTCCACTCGCTCAAACGGGTGGCGGAGGAGTTCTTGTACAACTTCCCGTTTCTTCACGGCGAAGAGGACATGGCGCGCGTGGAGTGCGAGCAGGATTACGAAGCGGAGTTGGACGAGGCGGTGACGTGGCAGGTGTTGGGGAACTTGCTGCACAACGCGCGACACTTTGTCCGCGAGAAGAAACGGGGCAAGATTATTATCAAGGTGGTGCGCGACAA
>JBCCEG010000517.1:0-1251 GCA_039030455.1 Myxococcota bacterium
AAACCTAAGGGTGAACCCACGGCAGAGGGCACAACGACAGGCGGTAGCGTGGAGCCTGCCTAGGGCGGAACGGACGCTGACGGTGCTGACGTCAAAGAGAGCGCAGACCAAAAAGCAACCGAAGGGGAGCAAGGAGGCGAGTAGGTTAATGGCGTAAAGCCCTAGGACGACGACATGGTTGACACCAAGGTCAAGGCAGAACGGGCGCAGGACGAAAAAGCTAAGGACGAAAAGTCGAGAGATCGGGGCCGCGGGCACGATGACGACCGTAGGGAGGACAGAAATGCGGAACGGAGGGGCGAACGTCGACGCGACGATGATGATGATGATCGTCGGGGTGGGGGAAAGGACCGCAGCAGAGGCCGCGATGAGGATCGCAGACGCGATGACGAGGACGATAAGCGGCGGCGGCATAGGGATAGGGATAGGGGACAAAGCCGCGATGACGACGACCGCAAGCGGAGATACAAGGAACGCGATTCCCGCGATCGCGGCAGGTCACGCGAGAGAGATGACCGAAAGGAGCGGGATGGTACGCTTTTGGGGGCTATCTGTACAATTGATTTGGGCTATAGGGGGGGGATGACGTGGGCACACGTGTGACGGGATTCGGAGGGTATGCTGAGACTTGCAGTGTATTAATTATTGGAGGGTTGCGCGGGACCATGTTTTGCGGAACTGCCCTACAAGTCCCTGAACAGTTTTAGGGGGGACGGGCAACCCCCAGGGGAGATACGGGGTATAAAGAGATGGGGACCCCGGTGGCGGGTCGACTGTGAGCGAATATCAGTAGGGATGTTGTATTGCGCTGAACAGGACACGTGCGGAAGCCGCGCTGATCGTTCGTAGGGTCTGCCTAGGATGGCAGTACCCGTGGCTTGCCGTTGTGTGGCTTGCCGTTGTGTGGCTTGCCGCTTGCGGCTTTGCGCCGGCGCCTGGCGAGTTGCTTGCCACTCTACGCTGCTTCCCTGCTGAAGTGGGTGCCGTCTACCGCGAGGGGTTGACGTGTTTGCAGTGCTCAGAGGCGGTGCGGCAGTACAGCAGTGGACGCGACGGTAGGTGGCGTATTGGTGCATGGACAGTGCATGTAAAGTGTAAAATCACCTATTGGCGCGCGCCAGTTTAGCGTACAATCTCAACTGGCACGGGGCGCGGTGCTGGTGCAAACGCGCAGGTTTGGCCTAGGTGGAAACCACGTTGCCTCGGAACCCCTGTGGTCGCGGAGCAGCACGCTAGTACAAGCATGCGGCG
>JBCCEG010000518.1:0-1250 GCA_039030455.1 Myxococcota bacterium
CTCAACTTCAATATGATACGGTTCCGGCAATCTGAACTGCGCATGTGCTACCGACATACAGCCAGAACTTAGGGGACGGCGACAAAAAAAATTCGTCACGCTTAGCGGATTTTTTCCGCTAAGGGGGGGAGTGGGTTTTACCAAATCCGTTAATATATTTTTTTAGTGACGAAAATCTCTTGACGGAAAAAATAACAGAGAAAAATACCTTTCCAGACCATTTTTGTGTCAGCAAAAAACATCGAAAGAAAACATTAATGACACAAAAATGGTCTGAGAAGGTATTTTTCTCTGTTATTTTTTCTGTAAAAAGATTTTCGTCACAAAAAAAATATATTAACGGATTTGGTAAAACCCCCTCCCCCCGGAGTGGACAAAATCTGCTAAGCGTGACGAATTTTTTTTGTCGCCGTCCCCCAAGTCACACGATCTCACATGACGTGCGCATGCATGTATGACCCTCGTCATCACCCGAACATGTTCGGGTGTATTCATGAATACTTTTATGAAAAACGCCTGAACAAGCCTGTACAGCACCCGTACATGTTCGGGCGTGTACGGGCACGTTCCGTTCTGCCTCACGGGTTCTCGGTCGGGCACACAAGGCACGGGCGGGTAGGGCACAAGACGAGGTGTTCTGAGCTGGCCTGAGGTGTCCAGAGGTGTACAGGGGCACAGCGGTACGATGGCGTGGATGATGGACAAGCGCGGCCGCGATCAGTTTCTGGTGCAGCACCAGCGCGAGTGCACCGTGTGCTGGAACGATGCGAAGAAGGGCTGTGCAGAACCGTTCTTCAGTCGCTCGTTCTGGTCTGACGGCCCAATGTGCTGGTCCCCCCGCGGCACGTATGCCGCCACACTGCACGCACAAGGCGTCGCTCTGTGGGTGTCGAAAACCAGCGGCACCTTTGAACGCGTTGCCCGGTTCGCGTGCCCCGGTGTGCAGAAGGTGGACTTCAGCGCTCAGGAGGAGCTGCTGACCTGCTACTCAGTCCAGCAGCAGAAGCACAGCCCGCCGGACGTCCTGATGACCGTCTTCGATGCGCGCTCTGGCCGCAAGCTACGCACGCTGCAGGAGTCGCTGCCCAAGCTGTTGGTCGGCCGCATGGCGGTCAACCAACACAGAATCGCTGAGCCCTTCCTCACTTGGTCGCCCACCACACCACCGTTGGCGGCCAAGCTGGCCGCCGACGCGGTGCAGGTGTACGACGGCGCCGACATGACGATGCTCTTCTTGTCGAGCAACGTCA
>JBCCEG010000519.1:0-1247 GCA_039030455.1 Myxococcota bacterium
CCTGACGACCTTGAAATTATCGTGAAAGCAGACATTCATACGAGTAGCACTCGAGCTGATTCCAAGTTGGAAGGCGGGGGGCATGGTTTGGGAGTGAGGGACGTATTGGCTGTGGTTCAACGCCACGACTGGTTCTATGCCACGGGTGGTTCAGCCGTTCTGTTCCGTAAGTGTTCGTTGCGTGCAGTTGTGCAGTTCCGTTTCGAGCAACTTTTCGGTTGCAGCTTCCGTACCGTTTGCCAACAGTCGCGCGCCATCACACGACGGTAGAGGCCGTTGCGTCTGCATGCCGTTGGAAGGGATGGAAAGGGCAGTGGGCTGCTGCCAGTGCAGGCGGTGGGAAAAGGCAGAAATCTGCGTGGGCTCTTGTGTCTCCAGACCGTAGGAAGAGGAACAACAATGGGTGTGCCCTTGCGTCTGCAGTGGCCGTCGGAAGAGGTGGAAATATGTGTGAGCAGTTGCATCTCCGGGCCGTCGGAATAGTCGGGGGAAAGGGTGAAGAGAAGGATTCGGTATGTTTCACCGCCGGTCCGTTTTGTCCCGCAGGCGGAGTTAGACCGGGATGGGCGGGGAGTGCGGAAGGTCCACAGTGGCCACACGGGGGTACGTTTTGGCCACAACGTGATTGACCGCAGGCCATTTCGGGGCACGAGATAAATTTAGTGCCAAGCGCGGGGGGCACCATCTCCGCTTTGGGCCACAGCGGGGTACGCTGCACAGCCGTCGTTCCTCGCGGCGCTGTTCCGCCGTCAAACCGCCATATTTTCTCGCGAAAGTTGGTGCACACGGTCTGAATGGGCTGTGGGCGCCTTGCGTATGCGTGGGACTAATTTCTGAGCGATTTGTGCGTCGCAGGGACTGCTCCAGGCAGGGTCATGAAACGTACCCCCTTCTTGGCCACTTTGCATGGGGGTGTACCCCCCTTTGGCCACTGACCTTTATTTATTTATTCCACAATTGCAGCGCAGGGGATGACCATGTGTAATGCGTGACTTGAACTGCATTCCGTGTGTCGAAAATATTTCATCCTACGGACCCGGGCCCCGTGTCAAGGAGCCCTGCATGGCGTTGTCTAAGGGACAGTGGCGTCTCGGTTGACAGGGTTGAACGCCTAGGTGTTGAGGGCTGGCTCAAAGACACAGATGATCAAGTTCATCGTCAGGAAGGGTACATGCCCGAGATGATACATAAAGGAAGATACGGGAATATGGGAAGTGGCCGTATCCAGCGTTGTCGCCGCCGCGCCA
>JBCCEG010000520.1:0-1247 GCA_039030455.1 Myxococcota bacterium
GGATAAAACGGTGCGCGTGTGGGACGTGCAAAGCGGTGCCGAACTCCGGATTTTCAAGGGGCATACCGATTGGGTCAGAAGCGTCAGCTTTTCGGGCAACGGCACGCGGGTCGCGTCGGGCAGCGACGACAACACGGTGTGCGTGTGGGATGTGACAAGCAGCGCCCAACCTCAGGTCTTCCAGGGGCATACCGACACCGTTTGGAGCGTTAGCTTTTCAGGTGACGGCACGCGGATCGCGTCGGGCAGTGGTGGATATGGAGGAGACAACACGGTGCGTGTGTGGGATGTGCAAAGCGGCGCCCAACTCAGGGTCTTCAAGGGGCATACTGGTTCTGTCTATAGCGTCGGCTTTTCAGACGACGGCACGCGGATCGCGTCGGGCAGCGATGACAAGACGGTGCGGCTGCTAGAACTGGACCTAAAGATGCAGGTGAAACCGCGCGTGCGGTGGATCGCGGGCCGGCCGGCATTATCATTGACCGACGCGGACTTTCGTGGCGCGACGGGGTTGACCGTGGATCAACTTCGTCTTATCAAGCAACGTGGCGGGATCACGGATTCCAAGGATGACCACGATAATGATGATGTAGATGACGAAAAAGAAAAATGAGAAAGGCTGTTTGATCGTGTGAAAAATATGAGAGAGGTGTGGGGGGCGTTGGCGCCCCATCTTTTTCTCCCCTACCCAAAAACAGACATTCTTTGATAAAAACGACACGCGTCGCGCCAAAAATTGTGCCGGAGCTTTTTCGCGCCAAACCCGTTGACAAGTCGGTGACCCTGATGACACAGTGATCGTGACACCTTCGCTTAGGGGAAACAAAAGCATGGGGGTTTCGGGTTCTCCGCGCGATCACAATATTCAATTCAAAGGAGCAAGTAAAGATGATGGCGAAAAACAAAAAAAGAAAGGCATGGGGTTTTGCCACGCTGCCGCCGTGGGTGGCGTTGGCGGTGGGAATGCAGTTTGTCGGCGTGGCCGCGCCGTCGGTTCACGCCATGCAATCGTCAGAGGTAATCACACAGCTTGATAACCTTATCGAGCAACTAGAAAACCCGTCCGTCGATGAACAACAGACAGGCACGCTGAGCGACCAAGAGATTCAGCAATACCTATATGAATTTACCGAGCAAAAAAGCAAGGAACTAGGCTGGACCGAAGCGTGGGAGTGGTGGCGTGAGATTTTCCACACCCCCGGCCTGCGGCAAATCATTCGCGACTATGTGTTTGACAAAGACGAAGA
>JBCCEG010000521.1:0-1246 GCA_039030455.1 Myxococcota bacterium
CGCCGTAAGCCTCCTCCCACGTGGGCAGTTTGGCGCTCTTGAGGGTCAGACTGATCACGGGGTACTTGCCTTGATGCGCCATCGTCGCCGCGTCCTCTTCCACCAACAAGCCGTCAAACAAGGCCCTTGTGTTCGTTCCCTCCGGCGGCGTTTCAAGAAAATACCGCAGCATGCTTTGGTTGATGGTCTTCCCAAACCGACGCGGACGGGTAATGAGCATGACCTTGTGCGGACAGGTGAGTACTCCTCCAATCAACGCGCTCTTGTCCACCAGGCAATAGCCGCCGCTCACCAATTCGCCAAAGTCGTCGATGCCACAGGGCACGGTGCCAACTGGGTTGACGATGCGCGTGGCTGTTTTGTCCGCCTCCGTTGTCATCTCTCTTCCCCCCTACGCCACCTTGTCAAAGGCGACGGCCAGGCGCTTCTTCGCGAAAGCCACGCCAACGGCCAAGACAAAGGAGCATTGGCTGTCGGTGAACGCGGCGGCGTAGCGCTTGTTTTTGATCTGCCGCAGCGCGGTTTGGGCTGCCTGTTGGAGCTGTTCTTGCTCGGCCTTGGGCGCGGCGCGCTTGAACTCCAAGATGATGCCCGGCTTGTCGGGTTGTTTGGGGATCAACGACACGTCCGCCCGTCCCTCGCCCGCCTCGCGCTCGGAGCGCAGGCAATAGTCTTGTTCCAGCTGCGCCAACAACCCTAGGACAAACGCTTGATAGACCCGCTCGGGGTCTCGCTCCGCCACGTCGAAGTAACTCAAGCTCCCCTGCACGAATTCTTGCAGCTGCTCGGCAAAACCCTCGCCGTCCCCTTGCAGCAGCGCCTTGACCATGCCCGTGGTCTGTTCCTTGCGCGGCTCTTGCGCGAACCACCGCTGGATCAGTTCTTTGTACAAACTCTTGACCTCGGCGTTGGGCAAGCGCAACAGGGCCTGCTGCGCGCCGCCTTCGGGGGGGCGAGAGGTGCCGTCGCAGGTGGCGTAGCCCGAGGCCAGCAACAACCCCCACAGCTCGTCGGCCGCGCCCGTGAGCGAACGCAAGGGGGCTTCGTCGAGAATCGGCCGCGCAATGTGCTTGGAGGAACCGAACAACACCTGTAACAGCTCATGCTTCATGTCCGCGTCCGAGCAGCGCAACAGCGTGTGCACCAACGCGTTGTCGCTGGTGTTGACCCAGTACAATCGAGCCCCTTCATCTGAATTGGCCAGGTAGCTCACCACCGACCAGGGGTTGTAAATCGTCTCGCGGCC
>JBCCEG010000522.1:0-1241 GCA_039030455.1 Myxococcota bacterium
CGGTGGGGCGACGCCTTCGTCTGTTGGGTCCCATGGAACGCCCAGTGCTGGCCTTGGAAATGACAAAGACGGGATTGATCCCGCTTCAATTGCGTCAGTAACCAGGAACGAATCCTCAAGGAGTGGTGATTCTATTGGACCCCGCAGGTCGCGGCGCCGCCGGAGACCCCCCGAGTATCTAGCATATCACTAGAGCCAGTGGATATCATCGATATGTTTCGTGGGGGGGGGGGGTAATGTTGTGCTAATTGTCGGGTAACATGTGATGTTTTGATTTGCGTCGTGGGGAATAATCTTGTGTCAATTTCTGTGCAGCATGTGATGTTTTCTTGTTCGATCTTAACTGTTGATTTGCACCGCAGATGCCCTGATCATGATGGACAATGTCCTGGAGCTCCATGAGACCACAGGGGGATGGCTCGAGGCGCGGCGGCGGCCCTCAGGGACTCGGGAGGCAGCGCTGTCCCAAGAACGCGTCAGGCGCCCGACTAACGGAGATTTCGACCCCTTGGCCAGGCGGGGCCGACCGGGAAGAAGGGAAACGCTTCCCGGGACGGTTTGCTGGGACGGCATCAATCTCTCCCCGGTGGCTACTGGAGGGCGTTGCCGGGCCAGAGATTCCCGCCCTGGCTGGTTGTCCAGCATGGTGATGAGCTATGAGTGCACCAACAGCTTGTGAACCTGTTTGTCGACTAATTTGTGATGGCGCTAGAGTTTTTTTGTGTGTATAATCTTTCGGTGTATTTTTCGAGGTCGAAAAGGCCAATGAAGAGGGGGGGGGGTAGTGTTGCGGAACCCCCTGGTGCCGCCCTGCGTGGCGCACGGCGGCGCTTGTCCGAACCCCCGTGTGCCGTCCCGCCGGGCGGTCGCGCCCGAGCGGGACGTGACCTCGTTGGCTGCATGGCCGGGGTCTGGGCAGTCGCTGGGCGGTCGGCACGGGATTCGGACCCGCACTGACGGCTCACAGCCAGCCACCGATTCCGGTACGGGATTTGGACCCGTGCTGGCAGCTCTCGGCCTGCCTGTGATTCCGGCACGGGTGCGGCACACGTGGAGTTGACTATTGGTGGAACTGTGGGGGGACCTGTTACTGTCCTGAGTTGTATTCAGTTTTGCGAACGGAAATATACTTGGTTTATCCTGCTCAACGGGTTTTCCCCTACCAGGGCGTTCGTAACATTTGGTGTCAGAAGTGCTTTACTACCCGCAATTTTTTTTCAAAAAAAATATTTTTTTGATCC
>JBCCEG010000523.1:0-1229 GCA_039030455.1 Myxococcota bacterium
CATGCAAAATGTTTGCATGAATGAATCCATAAGGCGAAACTTTTCGAAAAATTTCCAACAGTATATTTTCGGCTAAGTAATATATTCTAGACAAGTGAATTTGCATGTTTCGCAACATGCCGCTGAAATACAAGACGTCAAAAATGTCCGTTTCCAAGAGTATATTTTCGGCTAAGTAATTTATTCTAGACAAGTGAATTTGCATGTTTCCCAACATGCCGCTCAAATACAAGACGTCAAAAATGTCCGTTTCTACTTCTCTCTCACTCTGACGCTACGTACGAGATATTCAAAAAGTGTCTCTTTCTGCTTCTTCTTCACTGTGTAGCCGTGCGTTTGCGTTTCCCCGGCCTGCTGTCATCATCTTCTTCATGGTTAGGCTGGGTTAGCCAATTGATGCCCCTCTTTTCGGCCGCGCGCGTTTTCCGCTCCTTCTCCTTCTGGGTCTTCTCGCGCTGCTCAACTTCCCACCGTCTCCACCACTCCCGATCGGCGGCTTCTTGTTCGCGTGCTACTCTACGCCGATTGCGCTCGGCGAAGAAGTAACACACTTCACAGTTCTCCTGGCGGAAAGCGTGCCGTTTGCCGGTCGGGTCGAAGTGGGGATCGTAGGTGAGGGTTCGTCGGACGGGGCGGCCTGATGAGACCGTCGGAGGCTTCTTGGCAGACTGCGTGAGCCGGCGGCCGGAAGCGGACGGGCGCCCGTAGGTTGATCCAGCTGCTGGCTTCTGCGCCGACATTGTACGGCGGGACCCGGCCGGAGTAGTAGAGCGCGTGGCGGGCGAGGCGCCGGATGAGCGGCCGGAAGAGCGCGTGGCGGGCGAGCGGCCGGAAGAGCGCGTGGGGGGCTTCAGGGCGGACTTGGACTTGGCCGCTTGGAAAATTGGTGCTACTGGCCTCCTCGGACTACACCTCAGCTTGAGTTCTGTCGGTGTGCTTGGTGGTAGGAGGTCGCCTAGCTGCCAGCCCGTAAACCGCGAGGGGGGAAACTTCTTCTGGTATGCCCTCCACTGCCTTGGTTCCATCGCGGGGAGCCACACCGCGAGGATAGTGGAATTGCGCACTTCCACCGTCGTGTAGGCCCCTGAAAAAAAGGAACATGGTTATTTTTCTGGAATGTAGTATAGAATTCGCCAATATTGTGCTGAAATATATATCACTTTTTTGCAGAGTGCTGTACATTTCCGACCTATTCGTAAAATGTGTTTGTACTTACCGGCACGCCAGAC
>JBCCEG010000524.1:0-1224 GCA_039030455.1 Myxococcota bacterium
CCACGTGGAGGAAGATAAACATTCAGCAGGTGCAGCGAGTGGGAAGCACCTAGGAGCACTTCTGAGTACACAAAGGTAGGGTGGGTTCGCACATAGTTGATCTCGTACTAGGCAGGAACAAGGGTGGCAATCCCACCTCCACCCTTGTTCTTGCGAGCTGCATGTAAAACCTGGTAGTTCGCGATGTTGGGAATCTCACCCTGCCGAAGGTGAGTTTCCTGTATACAAACGATAGGGGGGACCTTGGTATCCCCGATGCACGAGTCTACAGTGTGTTGTAGTTTGCGTGCAGATAACGGGCATGCATTGTGAGATACGATTCGTACAGGTTCTCTTGCCAGCGCCTGTCTGGCAGCATTGCGTTTTTGGCGCGGTTTTTTACCGCGGCGCGTGCCACGACGCCGACCTGCTGACCCGCCAATTCGCCGACCCTCAGGCTCCCCGACCCGGCAATCCGCCGACCCCTCAGTCTGTCGCCCTGCCGATTCGCCGACCAGTTGCCCCACCGACCCGCCGATTTGCCGATCCGCCGACGGCGACCCAGATCCCTCCGACGCAAGCACCTGTGCCGTAGCACCAAGGTCCAGACACCCACGTGCACTATCCCCAGCAAGGACCTGTGTAGGGGCACCAAGGTCGGAACACTCATTCATTCATTCCCTGATTGCAATCTTGACGGCCTGTCTGCTTGGTTGGATACTGTATCACCGTTTGTTTCTAAGCTTTGGCAGCGTGCGATCAGGCGGAACTGTCAAGCAACCAGGTCTGCAGTTAGCTGCAAGAACGCTCGGGTTAAATGAGCCCATGCAATATCGTCAAGTAAAAGAAGTGTCTATTTATAAAAAGTGGCAATGCCTCGCCTGGTCCCTAGTGTTGTTTTCAGGGTTGGCCTTCGCAAAGCCTGAAGACAGCGAAGATGTCCCTGAGAATGCCCGTGTTGCTGATCTGCAGGTAGTCGATTGCCTACTTCCTGGTATGGTCCGCCGGCTAGGAAATATGCAATATCTTAGCCCCCGGCGCCCTGTGCGGACGACCGCTGCTGACTGTCGCATCCGCGGCGGAGAGTACACTGAATACGACCGCGCCGATTATAAAACGGCACTGCAGGTTTGGATGCCCGCAGCCGAAGCGGGCGATGCTGAAGCGCAGGCGAACGTAGGCGAGATCTACGAACGGGGCCTCGGCGGCGAACCCAACTATGAGGCGGCCGCAATTTGGTACGAG
>JBCCEG010000525.1:0-1224 GCA_039030455.1 Myxococcota bacterium
CCGGCCGCGTTTTCGCGTGCGGCCTGGCGGGTCTTTTGTGTGTTGCGTGCACGGGCTCTCCCGCCGACTCGCCTACCGGCGATGATAAAACCGCAGAAAAAAAGAGCCCCCAAAACGCCTCGGCGTTTACGCTGTTGCAAGATTTAGAAAAGCAAAAACAGGCGTTAGAGGAACAGCTACGGCAAAAAGAAGACGAGATTAAAAAACACAAAGAGACGATAAAAAAATCCAACAAAATCTGCCGCATGAGCGATGGAGAGAGTTTGACTGGATTTTGCGACGCGAAGAAAAGCGATCAAAACGCTTGTGAGGTTCAGACAAAAATCAAGGATAAAGACAGCAAGGATGTGCAACTGTGCAATTTCACACCAGGGAGCGCGGCGACCTGTACGTTTGATTCACATGCGTTGTTTTGTAAGGCCTTGGTTGTGCAAGATAACGATGGAGAGCGTTGCACGGATTTCGGTATGAAAGATAGGACCGGAACACATCACTGGAATGTCTGCTCAGATCCGGGGCCTGGCGCATGGGCAGGTTTGGGATGGGCTGATGCTGGCCAGTGTGAAACTGCTCTGGGAGACCCTTGTGCGAAAATTTGGGAGGCGACGGCAAAAACCGAGGCAACCTGCAGAGCTATCGTGACAATGTTAGATTTGTCCAACGCTGGCGCCAAAGACTTGAAGTATCAAGGAGCTGTGCTGGGGAGCGGCACACCAGCTGCAACGGGAGTGGAACCGCAGGCAGACTACAACGCTCAAAACAACGAGGGCAGTCTTGCACCACATAATCCTTGTACTTATCAAACTGGGAAAGACAACACCTGTCTCCCCGATCCAGACGTCACGGGCGATCCGTGCAGTGAGCTCAAGGAAGAAGACTGTGAGAGTGGGTCTCACGGGCTATGCGCCTCGGTTGATCTCAGTCCCAAGTCCGACGACGACGGCGAGGGCGGCGACGGTTAAGGAGCTTCCTTCGGGATGTTTGTCCGTAGAGACGCGATTCATCGCGTCTCTACAAAACACACACGGCCGTCGAACCAAATGCCAAAAACAAGAGGGACCGTGGTCCCCGCAAACATGAGAGTGTCTTTTGGTCCCCGTGCGCGTGTGCCATCATAAAGGCATGCAAAAGCTCGCTCCCGCCCGCATTGTCAACCCTCGCGGCCACGCGCCGCGCGGCATCTCGGTCTTTACCGAGTTGGTGGAGGGCGGTTTTGCCTTTGTC
>JBCCEG010000526.1:0-1216 GCA_039030455.1 Myxococcota bacterium
AGCGCTAGGGTCCCCGAAGGGGCGCGCTTCGCGACCGAAGGGGAGTCTCTCCGGCTCCGCCGGCAGCTTCGCGACGGTCGGGGGGGATAAAGGCAAGCGCTGGCGGGGCGGAGAACGAGCGCAGCGAGTGAGGGGCGAGGGAGTCGCGCAAGCGCTGGTGGGGATAAAGACCCGCCTGCACCCAAGCACCGCGCCGTCCACTTTCGTTCCCTTATTGCTCAGGCATACCACTGGCGTTTGTGCTGCGCCCAAACCCATAGGGCGCAATAGGCTTCGCACCACAATTGAGGACACGGCGCGCCGAACGTAGTGAGGCGCGCAAAGCGCTTCTCTTTCTCAGAGGCCCCGGGCGACACCTATTCCGGAGTCTATTCTCAATCAAACGGCTTTATGTATACGTTAGTCTCTGTTATTGTTTTACCCCTACTTGGTGCTCTCATTTTATTTTTTATTCCAAACTGGAAAATCAAACTTATCCGAAGTATTGCTTTCAAAACTACTTGTGTAAACTTTTTTGTCTCGCTTTGTCTTTGGATCTATTTTGATCATTCAACTGCTCAATTTCAGTTTTCACAGACTATTTACTCGGAAAACATTAGCCTAACCGTTGGCATCGATGGCATTTCACTCTTTTTTATCATCTTAACCACATTTTTAGTTCCAGTATGCATTCTTGTCGGTTGGCGGAGTATAAACAATTATGTAAAAGAATACTGTATTGCCTTTCTTGTATTAGAAACACTAATGATCGCTGTTTTTTGCATGTTAGATCTTTTACTTTTTTATGGTGCGCCGTGCGGCCTGACGGTACAGTGAGTTATCCCACACTGAGCTGGCGCGCTGCCGTATCTGACTGTATATGCAAACGTAGTGAGCAACTGCGTAATACAAAAGGTGACTACCATCATTCGAGGGTTATACTTGGTGGCGATGCCAAATTTTGTCATGGTCGGACCCAGCCCTGCAAAAATGGCTCGGAGAGTCACCTATTGCCGAGGGCGGAAAAGCGCGTTTGTTTGCGCGCTGGCGACTTGCGGCCGGCTACGCCGGAGAGTGCGCCTCACTACGTTCGGCGCCCTCACTCCGCCCTGCCGGCGAAGCCGGAGACCCCTCCGGTACTCCGTGTTTATGGCGCTTGCGCTTCCCAAATAAACCGGAGGACAGGTCGTACGGTCGGAGCAGTCGGGTTTCGCCTTCGGCGAACGGCTTCCTCGCG
>JBCCEG010000527.1:0-1203 GCA_039030455.1 Myxococcota bacterium
CTACTTTTTGCGCACGTTTGGCTTATGCACACATTAAAAGGCGGGGCAGCAGATGATATCCGCTTCATAAAGCTTCAACTGCATTATTTAGTGCGTATTCCATTAGGACCACGCGCGAGCAACAGGTGGCTGGCGTCATGGAAACGCGACGTACAAATGGAAATCAACCGTGGAGAAATTGGAAAATGAAATTTGCGTCAAGTGTAGCTTTACGTAAAATAATGTCTCGCCCTGTCTAACATGTCTGAACGGTCTGTGGACAAATATAGAGCAAATATCGATTTTCAGTGGTTCTAGCTGCATGCAATGAGACATGTAGAGAAATGCGTTGGGGAATTGAGAAAGAATATTTTTTTTGTCGGCGAAACGAAAATCTGTGAAACTACGAAATGCGAAAAAATAAAGTCGCATTCCAGCCATCATTTGTCTCGTTGATTTTTGTTAACGGCTGAGCCGCTTCTCTGGGCAGTCTGAAGACATTTTTTGAAGCCGGGCGGTCAGTCAGAAACCAGACATGGGGACTCTGATTCACCCAATAACTCCGTAGCGACGGCGAAGGGGGCGTAGGCGGGGAAGGGGTAGACAGGCGGGGGATAGGCGGCGGCCTCGGCCGAGAAGGCCAAGGCGGTGGCGACGGAGGGATGCCCCAAGGTAGGGTTTGTAGCGGCGGGGATCTGCGCTATCGGGGGGTATCTAGACGCGGAGCCGTGCTGGAAAGTGGCGGAAGTCGGCAAAGAAGTCGGCCTAGGCCTGCGCCACTGGAGCGTAGCAGCATGCCAACCGCCAGGGGGTGACGTTCTGCTTGGACCTCACCCCTGTGCCCCCGCTGGAAGATCACGTCGGAGTAATGAAGGATGCGCTGGGAGTGGCGGAGTCTGTTCTCCTGGCGGAGCTCTGCGCAGACCCGCTCCCCATGTTGGCGGCGGTCATCGGGGCCCTGGGCGAGACGGAGAAGAAGGTGGAAGAGGAGAACCGGGAGGCCGGCATCAAGCGGATCTAGGACGCCATCCGCTACTTGGCGGAGCGGCTGGCCGCTGTGCTACGGCTGGTCGACCCGTCCGCCCCCACCGTTAACGTGGTGGGGGAGCCCCTCCCCCGTGGGGAGTAGGGGCGCCGCCGCGGGCCGGCCCCCACGCATCGCTATGGTGTCGCCCCGGGCCAGGCGCGCCGGGGCCCGCATACCAACCAGGGGGGGCGGGACGC
>JBCCEG010000528.1:0-1195 GCA_039030455.1 Myxococcota bacterium
AGACATTCGGGCGCGTTGAGTTCTCGTTTGTATAAGCAAACTCGTGCATGGCACAAGACTCTTGCTCCGGATTGGCACGTTTGTGTCCTACTGTGTGGTCACAAATCCACCTAGTAGGCCGCAGAATAGGGCGCTCCACACCCTGTATATGCGCCGCCCCATTTACATCCCTCGCGCGGCGGCCCCGCAGGTCCACCCCACGCTGCTGCCCGCAGACAGCATGGCGTCCGCCACTAGCCGCGACACAACATCGTCCCGCCACGGTGCTAAGTCGGAGGGCCGGGGCCGACGGCAGTCCAAGGGCCGCAACATCCCCCTTCCCAGCATAGACGTCCACTTTGACGCCCCCCCCCACGTGGTGGGCCGCGGCAGGGACGACCACAGCGACAAGCGGTCGGGCATCGGGGCGGACAAATCAGAAAGGGGTGGTAGCCGCATGAACTCCCGCGGCCAGCGTGGGGACCCCGGCATGTGGTCCAGCGGCAAGTCGGGGCGCGGCGGGGGCCGCACCGGGGGCGGCTATGAGCCAGGCCGTGGGTCCGGCGGTGCAGAGCGCGGTGGCCGCTACGCGTCGCGTGGCCGTGGCCGTGGTGGCGCGACATCCGGCGCGGATGGCAGCAACCGTACAGGCGGGGCAATGAACAGCGGGTACCCCGATGGCGTGTACCACGGGAACAACAGCAGCATGCGGGGTGGGGGGATGGGACCCCACACGCAAGGTAGTACGTCCGGGGTGGCCCCTGGGGCTTACGCTGTAGCCCCCGGCGGTGCTGCGGCCGGCATGGGAGGTGGCAAGGCCACGCTGCAAATGGGCGGCATGGCGTACCTGGAGGAACAGCTTATGTGCTCTGCGCAAGGCATGCCAACATGTTGTTCATGTCTTGATTTCCATTTACTTCAATCGGCTCCTCACAGTAATTTTGGAGAGTGCTAATTCTAGATTGAGTCTGACGGAGATTTGTTTTTTCAGCCAATCTCCAGGGCTTCAGACTGGCCTCTTGTGATGGTGAATTGTGCTCTACTGATTGAAGAATTCTGTGCCGTTCTGTCCTCTACAGATTTTGGTGTCAGCCGTGACTATAGCAAGAGATACCGTGCATTGGTAGCATGTGACTTTGCTGGCAAGGCGTTGGTTTTTGTTGGAAGCTCGTGTTTCCCTTCTTTTGCTGTACACGTGGCCAGACTGAGTTGAACG
>JBCCEG010000529.1:0-1194 GCA_039030455.1 Myxococcota bacterium
ATTTAATTCAAAGTACTCAACACACACGAGAGAGTCACGACTCACGAATTCTCCTTGCGTGAAACTTCTCGACCGCCAAAATGTCATGGAAAATTTAATTACATGCTTGAAATAATTTTCTTCTCCGTTCTTCGCAGGTCAACATGGCCGACCCCAGCAGCAACAACGGCCTCTCGTCCGGCCTCAAGAAGCTCAGCCTGACCGGCGTGCAGGAATTCGTCCCCAGCGGCAACTTCCACCCCGGCGGCGGCTCCCAACAACAACATGCCCACAAGCTCTCCTCGTCGCCCTCCGCCGGCGGCCTCAACCCCGCGTCCTCCTCCTTCACGTCCTCGGCCGGCCAGCGCTACAACGCCTCCCGAGCCCTGGGGTTGCCCGGCCCCGGCCCCGGCGGGGGCTCCGGCGGGGGCGGCAACAACGGCGCCGCCGGTCTCTCCCCGCGCAACTCCCCGACGCCCAGCGTCGACCTGAACAACGGCTCCGACCCCATCACCACGTTCAGCGACGGCGGCACCACCTACTTCTACAACCCGCCCGGCGGCGGCTCCGACGACATGGTAAGACGTCCTCCTCCTCCTCCTCCTTCTTCATCTGGTCGAACAGGAATGTTGCCTCCGAGGCTTCTGCAACAGCAGCAGCAAAGAAAAGGAACGGTGGGGGTGATGCAGCAACAGCAACAGCAAAGGCATAATGCAATGCAGCATCAGCCAAGGCCGAGATGGGAGGTTAGGCGAACTTTTTCTGTGTGTGAGCGAGGGTGTTTTTGCCGTCATCTCACCGCTAACGCACACCATCGGTTCGGTCGGTTCGTCCGTCAAAGGGAGGGATGACCGCTGACATAGAGTGCACGAAGAGGCTGGGATTTTACCTCTATGTGTCTACTAACACCAGCAGCGTCGATATTGATACACACACGTTTGTTAGGGCAACAGATTATTATCGTGTAGATCAGGGCTTTTACCATCCATAACTATATAAATTATTTCTTTCCTTTACGTATCTTGTAAGGATAACTTCTCTACTTACAGTACACACACTAATAATTGTACTTTTTGGCAAAGCTGTACTTATGTGTTTTTACCTGCGGCGAAGCAAGCAGGTCTTAGAACACCCTGTGGCTGGATGGGGGGGGAATAGTTCGTTCAAAACGACATTTAAGACCCATAGTTGCATAATAAAAGTTGCTTAGAACCA
>JBCCEG010000530.1:0-1194 GCA_039030455.1 Myxococcota bacterium
CGCGCGCGAGACGCCGGTGGGCCGCATTCCGGCGACGTTGCGAGCGGTGCCCGAAATCGAGGAGGCGTTTGCCGTGCGGGAGGAGATCGGTCTGGACCGGCACGAGCTGGAGCTGTATCGCAAGGCGGACATGGCGCGGCGCGACCGCGCCTCGCAGCTGGAAACCAGCTACGACAAGGGACACAAGAAAGGCCGTGTGGAAGGACGCGAGGAAGGACGCGAGGAAGGACGCGAGGAGGGCCTGGCCGAGGGCGAGAAAAAAGGACGCGTGGAAGAGCAGATGCGCATCGCCCGCAACCTGCTCAAGTCGGGCATGGCTCCCAAAACGATCGCCGCGGCCACGGGGTTGTCGCCGTCGGAGTTCGAGCGGCTTAAGCATTCATCGTAATCCCGTCGTCTTTCGTATTGCTTGTCGCTCCCCACCGTGCTTGGATCCCTTTGATGTCTCTGCCCCAGCTATTGTTGACAACGGCTTCACAGGCGGGCCAAACTGCAAGGCGTGTTCGAGAGCGTGTTTAAAATCGTCGCGAGCGAGGCTACGGCAAGGCAAAAATCTTCGAAAAAGCGGAATTTACTAATCGTAAATGAGCATTTTGAGAAGATTTTTAACGAAGCAGGAGCAAGCGTAGTAGATTTTAAACACGCTCTCAGCGCGCCGGCGTAGCTCAACGGTAGAGCACCTGCCTTGTAAGCAGGGGGTTGCGGGTTCGAATCCCATCGCCGGCTAAAGGTGTGAGCGTGTTGAAAGAGGACGCAGGGGTGCCCGAGTGGCCAAAGGGAGCAGGCTGTAAACCTGCCGGCGCAAGCCTTCGAAGGTTCGAATCCTTCCCCCTGCACCAGAGGAGAACCGGCCGTGACTTGTGCAATGATGATCACACGCGGGGATAGCTCAATTGGTAGAGCGTCAGCCTTCCAAGCTGAATGTTGCGGGTTCGAGGCCCGTTCCCCGCTTTTTTGTTTCGCGGCGCTGCCATAGCTCAGTTAGGTAGAGCGCGTCCTTGGTAAGGACGAGGTCACCGGTTCAATTCCGGTTGGCAGCTTGGGTGAAATGGTGTAGGAGTGGGTGTGGCGCAACATTCTTCATAAAAGGAGTAAGAGCAATGGCAAAAGAGAAATTCGAGCGAACGAAAGAGCATGTGAACATTGGCACGCTGGGCCACGTGGACCACGGCAAGACCACGCTGACGGCGGCGA
>JBCCEG010000531.1:0-1189 GCA_039030455.1 Myxococcota bacterium
ATAGCGCGCTCGCATTAGTAAGTGCTACCCTTACAGTCCCCCACCCTAGATAGCGCCAGGATCACCTGGCGAGCACAACATACCAAAAACGGACCTAAACCTGCAGTAATTATACCATAAACACCCAAAGAGGATATAGCAAACAGGTAAAGCAACCCAACATTAAGATCTGAAAGTACTAACCCTTCACCAAATGGAATAACTGCCCAAGCAACTTGACTTAATAAAAATGTCAATACTGGTGCAAACAAAAATATGACCAAATTTGCGCTACTTGGTAAAACAGGTTCTTTAATTAAAAGTTTCAAACCATCCGCTATAGGCTGAAATATTCCAAATATTCCCACAACGTTTGGTCCTTTTCTTCGTTGCATTGAGGCCATAACCTTGCGTTCGGCCAAAGTTAAAAAAGCAACGCCAATTAACAACGGTATAACTAATCCAATAATTTTTGAGAAAATAGAGATATACATGGGAGAATTACTTATAATATCTTGATCGTGAGAAGGTCTCCCCGATGGGGACGGCTTCCTCACCACTCCGGTGCTGCTCGAATTCACATTCGAGCAGCACCGGAGGTCCGAATAGCGTGAGTTACCACGAGTTTTGCGCCGCTTGCTTGCGCAACCTATGCGCCTTGCACCACCCGCCCCCGGGCTACTGTTTGGCGCAGAGCACTCTCGCCTTTCTTTTGTCTAAGCGCAGCCCGATGTATTGCTAGGCTTGCGCGCCATAACTGTATAAGTTTTTTAGATTGCCCCCAGCGCTTGCCAGGCGTAGCCTGAGACCCCGGCGGCGGGGCCCAAGCGAACCATCGTGAGGCCGAACACGAGCACGGAAAAGACGCCCTGCTTGCGCAATTCGGGAGTAGCCTCTTGGCGCTTCAATTGCCGCGCCAAAGATCGCCTTCCGAGTGCTGGGTCTCCGGCTCCGCTCCCCCATACCCCTCCAGCGCTTGCCTTTATCCCCCCCGACCGTCGCGAAGCTGCCGGCGGAGCCGGAGAGACTCCAGCGCTTGCCTTTATCCCCCCCGCCCCAACCACTCTCAGGCGTAGCCTGTCCACTTTGTGGACAGCCGTAGCCTGAGAGCGGAGTGTGCCTTCGGCACCCGCCCCTTCGGGGACCCCATACCCCAACCACTCTCAGGCGTAGCCTGGCCCGACCCCGCCCCGCCCACTCTCAGGCGTAG
>JBCCEG010000532.1:0-1187 GCA_039030455.1 Myxococcota bacterium
AACTGTTGTCGCTGGGAAAAAATTCGCGATGACTTTCCCAACGGGCGGCGTAAACGGTCATGCGTGAGCGTTTGTCCAACCGTTGTGGTACGCACACCAAGGGCAGGGCAGGGGCCAGTTCAAACAGACGTTGCGGCAAAACGCGCTGATAGGCCACGGCCTCGATGCCGATGCGGGCCACATTGGGGTATTGCGTTGCGGCGGCGGGGGGTTGATGCTCAAAGAGGGCACGGACGTCCTCCAGTATTGGTGTTGTCATTGCGTCCGTGCCTAGCAATCGCCCGATTTGGCGGGGAGTGTGACCACTTTTGTACAGGATCACGATCATCTGTTGTTGGAACGTGTAACGTCCCTGAACCACGTCCAAGGTGTAGGCGTTGCCTTGATCGTCGTAGCCCTTGGTCACCAGCGCGAAGTAGTCATGCCGATCGCCTTGTCCGACAGCCACGTCCACGCCTTGCACAATGGTCAGTTGGGTCGTGTCCACGTCGGCGCGGTGGTAATGGCGTACGTCCGCTTGGCGGAATACCTTGCCGTGCATCAATTCACAATCGTTTTGGTATTGGGCGTTAAAGCGAATGAGCCCCATCCGTTCGCGCTTGCGTTTGAGCCACTGTGCGGGAAACTTGTCGGGCCACAGCGACGTGCCGTTTGGTTGCAATGCTTGCAGGCGCAGCCACGGAGTGGCTTTGCTTGCTTCATCGTCTTGTGCCGGTGAAAGCGAAGGGGTGCGCTTTTCCCCCACAAAGTTCTTCGATACTTTGTGGGGACCCCCTTGGTGGCCGGTTACGTTTTGATCGCCCGGCTTCTCATTTCCTTTGTCATTCCCGTGAAAACGGGAATCCAGACCAGGGGGCGGATGTTGATGATGGGTTGAGGGAAGCAAGTGCATGTTTTGGTCTAGGTCCCCGCCTTCGCGGGGACGACAAAACCGCGCGGCGGGGGGTTGGGGAGATCCTTCCTCGCCGCGCTCGTCAGGATGACAAGTGGGTGCCGTATCGTCGGAATGTGTAGCGGCAAGGGGTCTCGGCCCCTCGTCCGTCACGTTCACATCGCCGAAAGGTTTGGCAAACAAAGTCACACAGTGACCGTAGAAGTCGTCGGGGTGATAGCGGGTGCCGGTGACGAGACGGCAGCCGTGGGGCTCCAACGTGGGGTCCAGGCTCATATGAACCCAATCCTTGAGC
>JBCCEG010000533.1:0-1187 GCA_039030455.1 Myxococcota bacterium
AAAGCGGTGCTCGCTCGCTACGCTCGCTCGCACCCAATGCACTTCGGCTCATTAAAGAGAACGGGCAGGGTCCTCCGATCAGTAAGGGCATCCCAGAGGCACACTTGCTTAGCTCGTGGTAACCAAGAACCCAAACTAAGGGCCGCCGGCTAGATACCAGGGAGCTGGCACTTATACTCTCCTAGCTCGTCCCGAGTGGGTGAGTTTGCTGGGCCGGCCTAGGGGGGCTTGGACCATTTAAGTTAAGCTAGGCGGAACTGGGGCCGCCCCCGTAGCGTTCACGAGAGTCGCCCTGATAGGTAGTTGTTAGTATGTAAAGCACCAGCCACCTATTGCCAGAGGATCCCCCCGTTGCAGCTCTCGAACTCGCGTCAACCTTTCGAAGCTGGGCGGGTTTTCCCTTTTAAGCAGCGCCCATAAGTGGGTTGGGCGAACCTATTGCTGCGCTTTCTCCGAAGCACTCACTGTCGACCAGCTCGACCGCCTCCCTTGTCCAGCCCGTCCTCCCGGCTTTGCAGCGACCCAGTGGGGCGACCTTCATTATAGAACCTGACCAGCTGCTTCCGACTCACTCTAGCAAAAAGTCCCACACTTGGGCAACGCCCGTGAACACCGGTGGCGTCTATCGAAAAGGAAAGCGCAATCGTTGCGCACAATAACAGGTCCAAGTGAGCTTGACCGATCTAGCTCGTTCGGCTCTGAAAGCCCTTTGAAGATTGAGTTTCCAATCGACTTGTGAGGTCGCTGGTGCTGCTAAAGCACAAACGGTTTTGGGACAAAAAAAATGCCGAAGCCACTGTTAGTTAGTAAAACGATTGTGTCTCTTCGACCAGATATAAGAAGAAGAGCGTAACTGGGCACCTAGGGAGTGATTTGATATAATAAATCGGGCTTTGCCTGCTTTGGGCGGGTCGGCACCTTCTGCAGCGAGGGACCTAAGAAAGTGCACCAAACCAAGGTGCGTTGTTTCATACACGTAGAGCGCGCGCTTCCTCTAGTCTCTCGCCACACTTTCCAAAATCGAGCTAAGCTCTGTTGGTTCCCTGGTGCTTGGTTGCTTGGTTCGCTCAGCTAAGCTGAGCTCACCCCTGGTGCTTGGTTCCTCTGTTGGCTGGTTTGAGCCCCCGCTGGTTGGTTTCATGCGCGCGTTCGCGCGCACCAATGCGCAGCGAGGAACAAACCAGCGG
>JBCCEG010000534.1:0-1180 GCA_039030455.1 Myxococcota bacterium
GGGGCGGCGGCAAGCGCTGGCGGGGAGGGAAGAGCGAGGGAAACAATGCCGGAAGAGCAATCGGACGGGCAAGCGCGCAAACAAACTGCCAAAGCCATAAGGCGCCTGGGGGCGTTCTGCCGATCGCCCGACGGGCAAAGGCAATCAAATTTTTTTTTGACGGCTGCTCTTCCCCGTCTCGCGTCTCCCCTCCCCTCCCCTCCCTCGCTCCAGAGGAGTCGAGTGGGCCGGGGCCGGGGCCGTTCCGGTCCACTTTGTGGACCGCAGGCGTAAGAAACGTAAGAAGTGGACGCGAGCAAGCGACCCGTGGGGCTTGCGCGCACATATAAACGTATATAAAGGAACCTTTATTAAAGGTAGTATGCGCCGAACAACTTTGTACCTTTTAGACTGGCTTTCAGTAGTTACGGTGCGCTAAAAAGCAGTCTGCGCCCAAAAGCGCCTAATTGGAGACCACCGGATTTGAACCGGTATTACATGCTTGCAAAACATGCGTTCTACCGTTTGAACTAGGCCCCCCCCGGGGGGCATCTTTTTGAGCGCAGCAAAAGGCGCATCAGTGAAATAGGCGGTAGCAGCCAGGTGCGCATGCAAAATAAGAGGCTGCGCGAGTGCTGGGTCCTGTCCCTTTTCTTCGAAAAAAGACAGTACAAGACCTTCGGGCCTCGCAAGTGGGTACTCCGGCAATTGCGCTTGCTTGCGCGACTACTCGCGCAAGCAAGCGCAGCGGCGCGCTTGCGCGCGGTACCGCCTGGGCAAGCAATTGGCGTTAGGACGGTAATCAAAGAATATAAGCAGGGCGCCAGCTTCGCTGGCGCCCTTCGTCATCTTTGCAATTGCTAAGATCGTTTCTCCTTTCGAGAGGTTTGGCGAAACGAGCAATTGTAGTACTACCTTATTGTGCGGGGCGATTAAGCCTAGCAATCTTAGCAATCGACGAGGCTCACGCGCTCCCACGGCGAATAACCTGTACTCCTACTGTGCGGTCGCCTTGTTTGCGCGCTTGCCCGTCCGATTGCTCTTCCGGGTCTCAGGCGTAGCAAGCGCGGTAAACCGGGAAGCGGCGAAGCGCATTCAACTCGGCCAACCCGGAACCAACCCTGGCATGGTGGCATGGGTGACAGTCCACCCACCATAGATGCTACGGGCTAAACGTAGTTTGGCGCGCCCGACGGTGCGA
>JBCCEG010000535.1:0-1171 GCA_039030455.1 Myxococcota bacterium
CGCAGCTGTCCCCGCCAGGTTCAAATGTCGAGACGCCCGGTTATCTGGCAAGTCGCCGGGTGAGTTTGTCGGTGGATGCTTTCCAGCAGCTCGGTGGGCAGGTGCCCAAGGAGCCGGATGAGGCGGTCGAACGCTTGGTGGAGCGAGGGCCGGAGATGTTCATGGACCCGGCGGAGGAGGAATCCGCTCGGAAGGTCGCGCTGGAGGAGAGCGTGACGGAGGCTGTAGGCAATGGCCTAAGCCTCTCAAAGGCGGAGCGCTTGCGCGATATCTTGCATCGCCGTGCAAATGCGTTCCGTCGTGCACTGCGGGGCGATCCCCCGGCACGTGTGGAGCCAATGAGGGTTCAACTGAAGCCGGGAGCGACAACAGTGAAGGCTAAGCCGCGCCGCTACGATCCTGGCAAGTCAAGCTGGTTGGCGTCATGTATGGCGGCTTTATTGGCGTTCGGGCTCGTGTTCATCAACGTCCAAGCTGTGTGGTCCAGTCCAGCGATGGCTGTGCCGAAAGGTGATTCTTTCCGATTGGTAAGCGATTATAAGGCTGTAAATGAGCAGGTCGAGAAGTCGCCGGGTGTAATGCCCAACCAAGAGTCGGACATGTTGGATTTGCTGAGTGCAAAATTTTTCGGGAAGTTGGATCTTCTCCAGGGTTACTGGCAGATGCCGTTGGCGGAGGAGGCGCAAGAGATTTTTACAATCACCACCCCATTTGGCATGTACACTCCTAGACGTGTTCCACAAGGCGTGTTGAACGCCACGGCGTACTTTCAAGGAATCATGGCTGGTGTTTTGGATGGACTGAAATGCAAGATTTGGGTTGACGATGTTTTTTTCTTTGCCGACACTGAGGATGCGCTGCTTGATACGCTTGATGCTATTTTGGGCCGTCTGGAGAGTGTAGGTCTGTTTGCTGCCGCCCACAAGTGTACATTTTTCGCGCGTGAACTCGTGTGGTGTGGGAAAGTGTATTCTCACGGCAAAGTTTCCCATGATCCTACCCGTTTGCAAGGCTTATCTGACATGCGCCGCCCAGAAACGGCCGCAGAACTCATGCAGTTCTTGCATGCCGTAAATTGGCTGCGGACCTCGCTGCCGCGCATGGCAGAAATCGTAGCTCCTTTGCGTGTTTTTCTCGAAGAACTGATGGTAGGAGCTGCGCGGCGGACGAA
>JBCCEG010000536.1:0-1170 GCA_039030455.1 Myxococcota bacterium
GCCGTGCGCTTACATAGTGCTCGCGATGAGGCCGTATTGATCGCCCAAGCCCTACACCCAAGACTCTCGCTCCTTGGTGGACGCGTTTGCGTGCACTCCCCCGCTCAGCGCGGGATTGACCGTCCTTGCCACGGTCTGTGGGGCATCGAGCCGCACCTGGCCACCCCCACCGTGCCTTCCAAAGCCTCGTGTCTCATAGAAGAGAAGCTCGGCGCTTTGTTGCACCGTGACGAGTGGGGGAGTAAGGAGGGTGGCGCGTGCGATCGGCCGTCATAGCATCGTGCACGATAAGCGTGGTCAGGTCACACACAAAGCTGAAGCCCGCCCGTTTGGGCACCAAGCCGATTGCCCACACGCTCAGATAAGCCAAGGAAAACCGAAGCACGGCTTGCTGGAAGGGGAAGGACCTTACCCGGCGTGACCACGCCCATCGGTGCGGGATCAAGGGCGCTCATTCTAGCCTGGAGTCCGAAAATACCGCAAGCCCATTTTGCGCTCGCTCACCTCGAGCGGAAACAAAGGAACACGGATGAGATGGGGGCTCCGGGGGGGTCGTGCCCATCCATGTGTTGGATTCCGTCGGCTTACGGTTCCAGCCACCCACGGGAAGCGTTCGAGCGGTTGGTCGAAGCCGGTGAGCTGGTGACTTCCAATACATTAGTCGTGTTCGACTTGCCTATTTTTCGGCCGGATTCTTTTCCAAGGTGCGGAGTGAAGCCCCCATTCGTATGTGTGATGGACGAGCAAACCCCCCCTGGGCATTCTCTCGTGTTGTCGCTTCTTATGGGATACTTTGTTACAGAGAAGGAAGGCACACAAGGATCGAACACACCCTCCCCCTCCCCCTCTCCCTCCGGCATCATCTTCCATTCCCTCAAGTCTAGGAATGAGGAGACGATAGGGAAGAGGGCGGATACACGAAGGGGAAAGGAAACCGAAAGAGAGCCACGGCGAGCGAGCAACGGATTCGGGGGGCATTGTGATGCAGAGACCGGAAACAAAAAATGCACATAGCCGAGAAGACGGCTCGAGGCGTCGGGGCCTCTATTCGTGACCGATTTAGCACCAGTTTCGGTGGTAAGCATTGCTTAACAGCAACCGTGGCAAGCCAAGGGCTGAGGGAAACCTCAATGGACGGCATCAACAACCACGCTCGGCTCTCACTACAAA
>JBCCEG010000537.1:0-1169 GCA_039030455.1 Myxococcota bacterium
CGAATTTGGAACAAAGTCATCGCCTCAAAAATAAGATCTTTGGAAGATGTACCCCTGAGTAAAATCTTTTTCCGCAAGGTCGTAGCAAAACTGTATCTAGATGATTACTAATATTGTGTTTGTATATGCCGATTCGCACTGTCTACCATTCACTTGCTTGCACTCGCTCTCATGATTATTGTAACAATGTAACGTTAAGTTTGCCGCAAAATAACAAATGTAACTATTGTAACCATTATACCTAATATAACGTAAATCTTGCCGCAAAGAAATTTTTGATTGGTGCAGCTGTTGGCGCTCTCACAGGCAGGCCTCAGGCACCTCCCTGCCGTTCCAGTAAATCCCGGCTCTGTTTTGCGCGCACCCAATCATTTCATTATCTCCAAATAAATCAGGCGCACTTCCACTCTCCTCTTTCCGCCCCCTCACTTTAACCCGCCGCTTCCCACAGGACTCTGGAGAGGTGATGGACGCCGGTCAACGTCGACCACACCTGCGCCCCGCCCAGGGGGCGCCGCTCGCTGGTTGTCGCGCGCGGGTGGCGCCGCGTGGCGGGCTGTCCGCTGTCGCCAATCGTCGGGCCGGACCGCGCGGTCTCCGACCGCACGCGAGTGGCCGGACGGGTCTGTCGGGCCGGACCGCGCGGCCCCGGCCGCGTGCCGCGTGCTGGGGGCCGAACAGGTCCGTGGGCCGGGTCGCCCGTTCCCCGACCGCGTGCCGCGTGTGAGCGGATGGAGAATCGTTGACTGGCGTTGGTGTTTTTAATGTGTGTGTTTTTTTTTACCGTTTGCCGCATGTTTTTCTCTTCCACTCTCTTCCTCCCGCGGGATCTTTCCGATACTTTGTATGTACTGTTTTATCTGTGTTTTAATTGTGTGCAATATATGTATGGACGTAGCCTGAGAGAGTCAAATGGTGGCAAGTGCCCCCCTCTCCCTGATCGAGCCAACGGCGCCCCCTACGCCCCCGGTAAGAGGCCAGAAGAGCGTGAGCGTCGTAACATAGGCTTATGCAGCATCTTCAAAAGGGAGGACACAATCAAGACCAGGGACGGCACTTTGGGCCGAAAAAGCTTTCAGGTGGGCACATAGGCGGATCCAGGGGGAGGGGGGCAAGGGGGCACATGCCCTCCGATCTACCCTCTCGGCGCCCCCTGAAATGTCGCTTCC
>JBCCEG010000538.1:0-1167 GCA_039030455.1 Myxococcota bacterium
AGAATATCTTGCGGGACAAGGCCAACTTCGGCGTGCTGGAGGGGTTTTTGTCCGAGCTCACCGGCACCGACATGAAGATCCTGCAGATTCTGGAAAGCGAGAGCAACAAGCAGGCCGAAGAGGACAAAATCAACCGCGTGGACATCATGGTGGCCACGCAAACCGGCGAACGCATCATCGTGGAGGTGCAGTGCGACAGACAAGTAGATTACCTCAGCCGCATCCTCTTCGGCACGTGCAAGGCCGTCGTTGAAAGCATCGGCGAGGGGGAGAAATACAAAAACATCAAAAAGGTCATCTCCGTCACCATCGCCTACTTTGATATCGGGCAGGGAGATGATTACGTGTACCACGGCACCGCGCGGTTCGAGGGCATTCACACGCACAGGCTGTTGATGCTGTCGGACAAGGAAGAAGCCTTGTACCGCAAGAAAACGGTCGAGGACATCTACCCCGAGTATTACATTCTGCGGGTCAACAGCTTTGACCACGAAACGCGGGACAATCTGGACGAGTGGGTCTACTTTCTCAAAAACGAAAAGCTGCCGGAAAACTACCGCGCCAGGGGGCTGAAAGAGGCCGCCGAAAAGCTGGACGTGCTCAAGCTTTCGGGCAGCGAACGTCAAGAATACGAACAGTACTTAGAAGGTTTGCGCGACCGGGCCAGCTTCTATGAATCCACCTATGGCGACGGGCGCAGGGAAGGCCTGGCCGAGGGCGAGAAGAAGGGGCGCGAGGAGGGCCGCAAAGAGGGAATCGAGCTAACAGCCGCCCGCATGCTCAAGGAAGGCATGGACAACGCAACCGTTGCACGGGTGACCGGCCTGTCTCAACAGCGGATTGAACGCTTGTCGCGGCAAGGAAACTGACACCGGCATCATGTTTTCTTCCCCGCGCGCCGCGCCTTGTCCCAATCATGCATCCGACAGTCCCGTCAATCGGTATGATTTGTGGTTGAGGTGACGGACAGCGCGGCGGCGTGGGTCGCCCTAGCGTTTGTGTGGCTGGCAAGCATCGTCACGTGCACAGTAGCTCTGCTTGCGCGCGGCCGCACTGTTTTACACGCGTGCGCCGCGGCGATTTTTCTGGGTCCTTTGGGTTTGCCGTTCTTGTTTCGCGCCCCACGCCGCACCCTTCATCTCGGGGCCGTCGCGGCATCCGTCGTGG
>JBCCEG010000539.1:0-1162 GCA_039030455.1 Myxococcota bacterium
AAAATTACTAAATTAGCACAAGCGAGCGTGCCACCTCACCTGGGTTTGGAAGCATAGTGAGCAGGGTTCCTCGCAGTTATGCTCCGCGCATATGCCGCTACTTTGTCCACTATCAAGCAGATCACGTTGCGCGCCCTGGAGGTCTTCCATGCCGCCCTGGCTGTGATTCGTTTTGAAAGCTTCAGAAATAATTGAACGACCTTAGCTGCTAGCGCGTCACGAGTCTCGCTACCGAACGAAGATGAGGATATGTTGCGGACGAACGTAGCGAGAAAGGCAACAACTATTCGAGCAGAGCAAGCCTTCTCCAGGTTTCGCTCCGCCTCTAGCTCTTCTGGCCCGAGTCGCCAACCAAATTTCATGAAGTGACTTATTTCGTCCTAGTGCTTTCGACTTGTACTAGTCTTGGACATCTGCCAAAGGTCGTGCGCCCCGGGGTCGCGTCGCGTTGGAGACCGGCGCCTGGCCCATGCGCAATGCACTGTAGATGTGCGACTTACCCGCCGGGATCACGATCGATCGCGTGGGCCGTGGACTGCGCGGTCGTAGTTTTGAACGGGCCGGCGCGTGCCGCAGTTGTGTCCCGTCTAGCAGTGCTCTGAACCCCGCGCGCCGACCACGCAGTGTCTTTTTTGCGGCACCGCCTATGTCGCGTGCCAGCGTGGGCGCCCACGCCAGAAGGACGCCCCGGTACCGGTATGGTGAAGCACATTCACATTCAGGGCTGTAAAATGCCCCACACAACGCCAACCCGGAGAGCACGCCCGCTCAACTCCCACTCAACTCCCACGACCTCTCGTCAGGGAGTTCTCCGGGCTAAGACTCAGTAAGAGGGGTAATGGATCAATTCCAAAAACTTACTGCTCCTCATATACAAGTCATGTGCGCTGGCTCCTGTGGCGGATCTAGGGGGGAGGGGGCAAGAGGGGCAAGGGGGCGCCCCCCCTCTTTGAGATTTTCGACCATGGTCTTTTTTTCATACATTAGGTCTTCGATCGAGTCCGTTCATACGTAGATCTATGTCCTCCCGGGGCTCCGCGGTGCGTTGAATCGATTGCCCACGTACAGTACATGGGTCATCGCGCAGAATGGGCCCCCTCTTTGCGAAAATCCTGGATCCGCCACTGAGATACACGACCACGTGAGATCCATTCTGCTCTCC
>JBCCEG010000540.1:0-1161 GCA_039030455.1 Myxococcota bacterium
CCGACAGTAGACTCACCGATGTCAAGGTTGGGATCTACCACATCGAAAACCCCACCTTCGATTACAACCATTGGTTCACGACCCGAACCGGCGGTGGCGTTTTCGAGTGGTTCGACCGTGGCGAAGCTGTGCAACTGAACCGCTTTGCCGATTTCAAGCGGATTGCCCGGCAGGAGGCCAACGGCGCCTTCGGCAACCCCGGTCTGTACACCTCACTCAAACCGGTCGACGGCAGCCCATTGGTTGACACCGGGGTTGTCATTCCCGGTATCAACGACCGTTACAAGGGTGGCGGTCCAGACAAGGGCGCCTCGGACGTGTTCCACCAGGCCACACGGATGTCGGCGCCCGCGCCGGCGGTGGCCCCGAAGCCCAAGCAGGCCACCACTGGCCTGCCGGCCGAGCTCTGGAGCCGCGAGCCTCGGCAGACCGTGACCGTCGAGGTCGACAAGCCGCAGGCGGCGAAGCGGGCGCGTGTCTACCTGACGGTGCACGACGCCGAGGTCCGCGAAGAGGGGCGCATGTCGATCAACGGGCGCAAGCCGTTTACGCTCTTCGGCGACCACGCAAAGGGCGCCAACAACGAGAGCACAGTCCGCATCGGATTCGAGACCAGCGCGGGGTGGTGGCAGGACGGGGTCAACACCCTGAGCTTCGAACACACCGCCACCAGCGGCTTCACGGTCTACGGCGTCGAGGTCGAATTCCTGCAGTAGTTCGGCCCACCGACACCCCGCCTCGCCACAGCCTTCGGCGCGGCGGAGGCGATCGCATCACGTGGCCGCCGCGGGTTGATTGACGATCCACACTGCCTTGTCCCGCCGGCGGCGAATTGTCCAAGTTCGCGCCGTGCTTTTGTGTCCCACGTCACAGTTTCCACGCCTGTTCACTGGCACGTTTAGGTCCCAGTTCGGCCGTTTTTGTGCACCGGTGCGCACGCCTGGCCAAATATGGCCATGGCTGGCCATAATCGGCCAGATTTGGCTGATTTTTACGGGGCCTGTATATCAATCATATAGTTACTTATGTCAAGGCTTACTTATACGTGTTTCAAAGTACATACAAACATACACGTCTCACCTGTAATAGGTTCAACAGTAGCCATTTTATTCAAAGTACATATAATTTTTTTAAAAAGGTAGCAAAGGGTTGTGAAAACAC
>JBCCEG010000541.1:0-1154 GCA_039030455.1 Myxococcota bacterium
AGCTGGCGGATTCCTCCTAACTTACTCGCTTGATCACAACTTGACTACTAAACCGATCACTGTATCACAACTCCACGTTGATTCCGGGCTGAAACTAAGCCGTCAAGCTATGTAATTCCCTCCCTGCAGCTGTTACAAGGTGGGCGGCCGTTAGGCACTCCATTCATGCACATGCCCCGAGCGTCGGTCAGCAGACGACCTAGCTCAGCAAATGGGCGACATTGGTCAAAAGGCGGGGACCATGCCAAGAAGCGCCCCCCAAGCGCCCAGGTCATAAGCAGGACCGAGAGTATGGGGTGCACAACATGCCCAAAGCAGTACAAGAACGCAAGAAATCCCCAGGCCAAGGCTGGTGGCCGCCGATACCCCGCACTGGTCCTCATTGCCCAAACCGATGCCGTACCACAACCCAACGTACCACACACCACCCAAGCTACGGTCTACTTTACGGTCTTGCAGGTCATCCACGATCTCCAGCAGTTGAAGATATAGCAGTATGGCAACCAACAAGTCCGAAAGTAGTCCAAAAGAGGTATGCAATCAAACGGCGGGTCGCGATATAGCATGCAGAATGTAGTGGACGCCGAGGTCCAGCGCCAAGTGTATGTAGCACCCACTCAAAGCTGTAACTCGGAACGTTCAACGCGTTTCTACGGCGTATGCCGTCAAGCTCTATCTATTGGACCTGAGGGCCCCCATCCGCCAAGTTCTGGAGCCCTTTGGGTGCGCCAAGTGCCTCTGCAGCTTCCACGGCCCAGCGGCAAGCTGAATGCTCGACGCCAGGTTGCCATGGGAAGCTGCACAGAACCCGGACACGCCCGGACGCATACAGGAAACAACCCAGAAAGGATCCCAAACCACGTTTCAATACCCAAAACTAGTCAAGCATATTTCTCCCCGTAAGATGCCGCCTTTGTTCCCTAACTCGCTGCTCCCGGAGCGTCGAGCGCGCCCAACAAGGCCGCCAGGCTTAGGCGCCCGCCCGTCGCTTCCTGGAGTCGCTAACTGACCTCTTAGGCCAGCAGTCGACCAAGAGAATTATTCCTAGGCGGCTAGTGTCGTCCGGCCGGAGCCCGTGTACTCTTGCTAGCGCCGGCGACCTGCCCGTCTCGCTAGCTATCGTACCCGCGCCGACCTGTACAACGTACTAAACT
>JBCCEG010000542.1:0-1152 GCA_039030455.1 Myxococcota bacterium
AAACGATTGGGACAGCGTTTTAAGTAAGCTGGAAACCATTCGAAACTTGCTCGTTAATCGTAACATCATGCTGACCGATACGACGCTTGACGGAACAAACTATGCTCCGTTTGAAAACAAATTAAAGGCGTTTTTAGACAGCATGCCAGCGGCTGAGCCAGTCTATCAAACTTGGAAAACAAGCCGCCCCCACAACAAACTCGGATGAATCGGATCAGAGGGATTGGCGGGATTGTTGAACACCAGGGCCCTTTTAGCCTCGTTGAATCAACGCACAAGGCGACGACAAACAGCTTACAGTTGCTTGGCCGCCGGCGCCAAAAAACGCTCGATGACACTTTCCAACTTGGCGGCGTCTTTTTCATTCGCGAGGTCGCCATTTTCTCCAAAAGCGGCACGGGCACGCTGTTTCACCAACGCTTTGAATCTGGCGGCGCCGGGGGGCAAGCCGTTTTTCGCTTCATCGTCACCGTTGTAAAGGGGGATGGAAAAGTCCGCGAGATCGACAAAGGTCACGGTGCCGCCATGACGCCGCGCCAGTTTACAAGCCAACATCGCCAACTTCTTGTTGAACGAATCCTTGCGTGAACCACCGGAAAAACCCAAGCAGCCGAAGTTGAGACAAACGCGCCGGACGGGAGCGGGCCTTAGACATCGAATCGGCTATGCTCGACGGCGGCTCGCGAGACACCGGAACGTGTTTGCGACCGGCGTGGCAGGCCGCGAACACAAAGCTAAACTGCGCACACAAAACACTTGCAAGAACCCACCGAGCAAACGGCCGCATGTCACGGACTCCTCCTCCCCGCGACTTAGTTGAAAACGAACCCCCCGCGCAAATGCCGCCTCGCCCGCACCGTAGCCGAGCAATCACCCATGCGATTGGTTTTTTGTTGCGTGACCCGCTCTAACCCGGCCGAAAAACGCCCTCTTGCCCTGCGGGTTGGGCAACGTTGTATTGCACTGCAATGCATTGTACTGCATTGTACTGCAAGAAGCCGTTGCAACGCCGCACCCAGGCGCACAAGCTTCGTAACAATCAGGAGACAAAACCATGACGCAACTGTTCACGTTCGATTTCGCCATCGTGGCGGCCTATCTGCTCATCACCCTCATCGTGGGTCTGCAAGCCGGTCGCGGCATTACCACGAT
>JBCCEG010000543.1:0-1150 GCA_039030455.1 Myxococcota bacterium
GCCTATCGCCAGCTATCGTTACTGCTACGCCGCCCACCCGGACGCGAAGCGTTCCCCGGCGATGTTTTTTACCTCCACAGCAGACTGCTGGAACGCGCCGCCAAAATCTCCAGCAATCCCAAGGACTTGGTGGCATACCCCTCTATTAAAAAAGGCGGTGGTAGCCTGACGGCATTGCCGATCATCGAGACACAAGCGGGCGACCTGTCGGCTTACATCCCCACGAACGTCATCTCCATCACCGACGGTCAAATCTTTTTAGAGGCCGACCTGTTTTTCTCCGGTCAGCGCCCCGCGGTGAACGTGGGTCTGTCCGTGTCTCGTGTGGGTGGGGCCGCTCAGGTAGCCGCCATGAAACAGTTGTCGGGGACCATGCGACTAGAGCTTGCCCAATACCGCGAGCTGGCGGCGTTCGCCCAGTTTGGCTCGGACTTAGACAAGGCTACGCAGGAGCAAATTGAACAAGGGAAACGCCTGTTGGAGCTGCTCAAACAACCCCAATACCAGCCCTGCCCCGTGGAAGAGCAGGTGGCGCGGATCTATGCCGCCACGCAAAAGCGTCCCCAGAGTCGCGAAAGTTGGGTTCGGCGCTACCCGACATCGGACATGACACGTTATGGGAACAACCTCTTGCAGTTCCTGCGCGATCAACACGCCGATCTGCTGGCGCACATCCGCGACAACCCTGATGGAAAAATCGACGATGCCATGCGAGCGCGGCTTGACAAAGCCCTGGCCGCGTTTGACAACGTCTTCGCGCCTGGGGAGCAACAACCCAAGCCCCAAGCAGATTCGAAAAAGCAGCAGGCTCCTCCGAGCGACCAAGAACCCTCAAGTCAGGCTGCCTGATTCTCTTCACCACATCCTTCGCCTCTCTCAACGTTTCGAGCCATCCGAACCCTTGGCGGCAAAGGGGCCCCCAGAAAGGTTGAACGATTCCCGCCTGCTTGGGGCCGGGCTTTCCTTTGTTAGGCAGCCGCGACGATGCCAAGCACATGCCGCCGGTCCATCTCCTCAACGTGTTCGCCAACGAAGCGCGTGTTCTTATTGCCCAACGCCCCGTGGAAGGCAAAACCAACGAGCACAGGCAAATCCCCCGGGTACTCAAGACGTTGGCGCTTGCGGGGACCACTGTCACTGTTGACGCCGC
>JBCCEG010000544.1:0-1149 GCA_039030455.1 Myxococcota bacterium
GGGAATCCATCTTGTGACATTCCGTTGATCTTCCAGCGAAAAAACACCGCAACGGACTTTTTACAAGGCCCGGCAACGGGTACACTGAAGGGGAATCCAAGGCCTGGCAAATTCGGAGCAATGTCGCGATGAAAAGCATGAGCGTCAGTTTACATCCCTCCACCGTCGCCGTGGTGAGCTGCTCGCCCGACCGCCTGGCCGCGCTCGCCGAGCTTCTCCCTAGCAAACCACCTCACTGGCGCTACCGGTATTACAGTGATCCCGAGCAAGCGTTGCGCGACATCAACACGCAAAAGCCGCCCCCCGTGCCCCTACGGCAATACGCCGCTTCGCCCGACGGCGAACGGCTGCAACTGGATCTGCGGCACGTGCACCGAGACATCTACCGCGCGGAACGCTTGCAAGAGGTTGCCGTCGCCGTGGTGGACGCCGACATGCCTGTTGGCTACTTGGAGTGGTGCGATCAAATTCGCGGCCCTTTCGTGCAACGCCTTGCCGTGGGCAAGGACCAGCAAGAAGAGGACGTCATCCACGCGCTGGACACGGGGCGTCTGACACAGTTCGTCTACGCGAATTGGAACGAGGCAGCGCAGCGGCTCCGTGAGATGCTGCAACACGCGGTAGAAAGGTATTGCGCTGCCGCGTCGGCTTCCGTCAAGCGCGTATTGACCGAAGCAATTCCCGATACTTCTGTGCTGGACCCCTTTTTCATCGACTTTTTTCAAGAGAAGTGTCAAGAGCTCAAGGTCGCCGAATATTACCCTTACGGCCCCGAGCTGGTGTTCGTTCTCATCGACGTGTACGGCAAACGCTACGCTCTCTTTGCCAAAACGCCCGATCAGCTGGAATCGGATCGGCATCGCGTGCAAGCGGACCCTCTGCCGGACGATGTGAAACACCTCCTGGAAAAACGCGCGCGCATGCTGTGCTATCCCGTAAACGGCGATCATGACGTCCCCGACAGCTCCGAGTGGGGCATCTATCTGCAGGAACCCAAGGAACTATGGGGTAGACGGAACTACTACGCGGCGACCCGCCGCGATCCTTTCGCATTGGATGAAGACAAAGACGTGGAATTTTTCGACCCCTACACGCAGCTGTCGCCGCGAGATGCTGTTAAAGAATCGTCGCCTTCCGTCGATGGAACAA
>JBCCEG010000545.1:0-1142 GCA_039030455.1 Myxococcota bacterium
AGTGTTATCGAACATCCTGCGCGCTGCAACAGGGCAGAATAGTGCATTACCGTGCTTTCTGCCATTGCAACGAGCTTCCTGCACTTGCAGTCGTGCGGGGCTGTTGTTTATAGTGCGTGAAGGTATTGGCGCGCGTTGCTAATGCCAGTGCAGTATCACTGCTATTGCTGCAAGTGCTTGTTGTCCACAGCGCGTTGCTTGTTGCTAAGGCACGGAGTGCGCCGTGTACGTAAGTAACTTGTGACGGTATTTTCCGTGCGCAAGCAGCACGGAATAGTCGTAATTGACCTCGCCAGATACTGGAAAGGGTCTTCCCGTGTGGTTGGTTCGCGCCCTCTTTCACGCCGTCCACCGGATGCCGCCAGCGGAATTCAGGAAACTCGCCCCACACTCGTTCGTTCTCCAACCGGCTGTCCGATTGCGCCGTAATCGAGTGGTTGCGCCCTTCCGCCGTGAGCACCAAACGGAACGGAGGCTTGTCCGTTCCAAAAAACTCTCGGCGGCTCGGCGTGTACTCCACCGGAAACAACGAACGCGCCACCTCAGAACTAACGGCATGAGGCATGTGCCGCGGACCGGCAATCGCCACCAGCAATGCCGCGCGGTCGTTGACGCAGCTCTGAATGATCTCCCATGTCGAGTCGTTGATGGCATCCGGAGGAACGTCACCGATGATGATGACGTCAAACTTGCGCCATTCCTCTTCCGAGACCGGAAGTTCCGTCGCCTGGGCATCACCAAACTTGCGTGCCGCTGAAGCAGCCACCCTCGGCGGAGCTTGCCCGAAGATGGTGTCCGGTTCCAACAAGACGTACTGCAGATGGATCGACTTGTCGCGTCCGTAAAACAAGTTGCGCAAATAGCGGAACTCCCACCGTGGATGAGAATCCACAATCAAGACGTTGGTCCGCGCATCCGTGATGGCCGTCTCAAACTCCCAACTATTGTTGTTATCGAAACGCTCGCCAGGGAAGAGCTTGCCATTGGCCGCTTGCAGTTCGACGCGGTAAGCATCCACGCCCCCCACCTCAGGAACATCGCTGAAGCGCACTTCTTCGCGGTGGTGATCCTGCGGAATGCGGATCTCCTTTTCATCGACAATCTCATCACCCCTCTTAAGCAACACCTTGGCCCGGCTCCCC
>JBCCEG010000546.1:0-1138 GCA_039030455.1 Myxococcota bacterium
ACTCAAACTTGACTTTTCTGCGGAGATGTTTCGTTTTTTGCTAATTTTGAAAAAATCGAAAATTGCTGTGAGTAGCCGTGCTCGAAATCGCTATTGGGGTCAGACAAGCGCTTGACCGGTTGCACCGGACACACGGGCGCGATTGGCGGCACGCTACGCCCGGACGCTTGCATATATCCGGTTTGGTATCCCTGTTTAAAGCCTTCGCAGAATTGCCCATAGGCGTTAGCGGTCCCGCTCAAGGCAAGCGCGGCGGCAACGGCGGCATAACGTAATACTTTCATGGTGTGGCCCTTATTTGGTTGTGGAGCCGTGACCCTACACCAAACCCGCCCCCCGTATGATTACACCCGAGACACGGTGGCCGGTTTAACGTGCACGGGCGTTGGCAGTGCAACCCTGTCACGGGTGTGCGGGTTATCTTTTGACCACTTATCGCCTAGGCGTTAGTGGTCAACGTCAAGCGAAACAACGCCAGGGGGCAGGGCTAAAGAAATAGCGCGGTTTGACGTTAAACCCATAGACGGCTGGCACACCTTGTGCGAGTGAGTCAAGACGCCACCCGGAGCGCTGCAACGCTACCGGGTGACTAGTACACAACGATCAATAGGGGATCATCATGCACGTTCAGACAGAGTACCAAACCGACGACCACGCCGACACAATCCGCCACAAGCTTGCCGAGTCCGTCCGCGCGCGCTCGGCCATGGCGTTGCGGGAGGTGGCACTATGGAACCACGCCAGTGTGTGGGTTGCGCTAATCCTAAGCGCGGCGAGTTGCTACCAAGCCTTTTACGCTATGCACGCCATAGGGATGGCAGGCGAGGGCGGGGCGGATGCCTGGATTATTGGCGGGGTCGCGCTGGCCCTGGTTGTCTCGACCAACACCACGGCGGCCCGGTTTTCGTCGCTCGGCTTCACCGGCAGGGCGGTTGCCCTGGTTGTCTTGTGTCTGCTAACCGGCTTTAGCGCGGTCACGTCCGGCTACCACATCGCTAACGTTATGCTGACCGCTGGCAACGATGCCGCACAAACAAGCCCCGCCGCTATCCGGGCTAGGTCTGAGTACCGGCAAGCCGTGACCGCTCGGGAGGCGGTAGAGCGTTCCGCTAGCCTGGCCGATCAGCAGGGCGACACG
>JBCCEG010000547.1:0-1137 GCA_039030455.1 Myxococcota bacterium
CGACGGAGCACCACATACAGCGGGCGTGGGGTGCAACCGCGCCAGGATGTCGGCGTCGGTGACTCCGGCGCGCAAGCGACCGCGCATGGGAGTCTTGAGATGCTGCACGAGCGCGGCGGATACCACCCGCGGCAACCCTACGTCAACACGATCGCAGGCATCGCGCAGCGCCCGCCGAACAAAACGCACCACGGCTTCGTGCTCCCGCCGATCCTTGTCGCTGCGCATCAACGCATCGGCCCAAGCCGCGTCACGTGCTTTGTCATGACAGCGCGGCCGTGTTCCGGCCACGGCCTCGGTGCGCACATCCGCGCCCGCGCGGGCATACAGCCGCTCAGGTGACCACCCTGCCAAGGCTGTGTCGGGGCAGGGTTGCCAAAAAAAGCGAAAACAGCCGCCTGGTGACCGCGCGGCGGCCGCGGCAAAGACAGCCAACGGATCCAACGGACTTTCCTCGACCCGCCATGTCTGTTTGTGGGCCAACACAACCTTTGCCAATTCCCCTTGCTCAATCCGCCGCAGCGCTCGCGCGACATTCTGTTGCCAGTGCTCACTCGCGGAAACGTTCGTTGGTTTCGGAATGGATTCCCCCACACTGTCATCCTGACGAGCACAGCGAGGAAGGATCTCCCCACGTTTCGATAGGTGAAGAGATCCTTCGCTCGCTGCCGGATGGCAGGAAAAACGTTCAAAATGACAGAGAATGTCGCTCTGCTGCTGCCGGGGATGACAGCGGGTCAGCACCGCCTCGCCACCGCGACACCGCAATTGTAGTGTCGGAACGACAAAGGCACACTGATCAAATGGACGCCACAGCGCGTCCGACGGCCTTGCCGCGTTAAAGCGCAACCCACCGAAAAGTCGCGCCTGGGGGGGCAGCGTGGGCACCAGGCGGCGCAACGCGTCAAGCACGCGCGTGCTCGCGGCATCGCCGGGCTCAGCCGCAATGGCATAAGCGACGCCGCAGGCAGCCACCACCTCGTCCGTGTCGCGGCCGGCCCAATACCAGCGGGGAAATATATCCTGTTGCCGCAGCCATTCCAGGGGGGCTACGCTCCCTTTGACTGCCACATCTTTTGCCCCTCTTAACATTTTGAATTACCGAAACCTTTGGCAAGCAAAGGGCCTTTGGCCCCC
>JBCCEG010000548.1:0-1135 GCA_039030455.1 Myxococcota bacterium
CGCTGAAGTGTCAGCGCATTACCTCATTTCGCGAGATGGAGAGATCTTTCGCTTGGTAAAAGAAAGCATGCGTGCCTGGCACGCGGGTGCTGGGTTTTGGGCAGGCAAGGACGATGTGAATTCGCGTTCAATTGGTATTGAGCTGGACAATGACGGTCAGTCCGCGTTTCCAGCCAAACAGATGGCTGCCTTGGACGCGCTTCTTGGCGAAGTGATGGCGCGACATGAAATAGAACCAAAGGGTGTCATTGGACATTCAGACATGGCTCCGACGCGGAAAATTGACCCGGGTCGTCTGTTTGATTGGCAACGGCTGGCGGCAGAGGGGCTTGCCGTCTGGCCTGATCCGGCGCTTCCAGGAGAGTTTTTGCGCAATGCGGCCGCATTTGGATATCCGGTAAGTTATGGTGAAGCCGCAGTTCTTGAGGCCTTTCGGCAGCGATTTCGACCATCCGCAACGGGTCCTATGGACCCTGCGGATCAGGCCTTAATGGCCGGATTGGCCAAACAGCATCCTGCGGATGTTACCGAACGGTTTGGGCGTCGATTGCCATCGCGGCCTTTCTCATCCTTGACCTGAACGTCGTCGGCGGCTTATCCGTGCGGTCGCGCGGATGGTCGGGCGGCCGCTTGTGGTGTTCTTTTGGGCATGACGAGAGGAAAGTCCGGACTCCATGGAGCAACGGTGCCGGGTAACACCCGGTCGGGGCAACCCGAAGGACAGCGCCACAGAGAACAGACCGCCTCCGTTCGCGGCGGTTAGGGTGAAACGGTGGGGTAAGAGCCCACCGCGGGACGGGCAACCGGACCGGCACGGCAAGCCCCACCGGGAGCAATGCCAAATAGGGGCCTCGCGCCGTTCGCGGCAGGGACGCTTCAGCCCGAGAGGCCCGGGTTGGCAGCTAGACTGCGTCGGCAACGGCGCGGGCAGATGAATGGTCGCCGAACCGCGCGAGCGGGGGACAGAATCCGGCTTACAGGCCATCCGCGCGTTTTGATCTGAGGTTTTGCGCCGCGCTTTGCGCGCCGCGACGGGGGGGGGGGGGGGGGGGGGGGGCCGCGCCCCCCCCCCCCAAACAAACCAAAAAAAAAAAAAAAAAAGAGAACAACAAAAAAAAACCAAACACCACAAAAA
>JBCCEG010000549.1:0-1123 GCA_039030455.1 Myxococcota bacterium
ACCACATTTATCCGGGTCCCCCTTAGGTTATGGGGAGCGTCTTTGGCGAGTTTGGTTGGCGGGAGTGGAGTTGAAAATATTAGGGCAAGGCCCAACCGTCTTTGGGTTTGGCTGGCGCAAGGCCGCGGATGGGGGTGCTGACATCATCAAGAATATACGCATGCACACGCATTCGTGCGCAGTACAGGGGAGTGACAGCTCAAGCTCCCACTTGAGCTAAATATGCTCTGCACACGATTCAGTGATCAGGGCGAACCAAGACTTAAATCCAAATATTAGCAACAAAGCCAGTGTCCATGACCTAGTGGTCTAGTGGCTAGTCCGGGGGCAGTACCCGGACACGACACTTTTGGTGCTGCATTGGGCTGGATATCTGACATGGTGTCATTTCCGGCGAGTACTGCCGATGGGGTCAGTGGTTCAACTCCCAGTGGTGATTTGCCACAGTTTATATCTGGGTCCCCCTTTGGTTACGGGAACATCTTCGGTTTTCGCAACGGCTTCTGGCGTGTTTGAGGGCGCGGTCTGATGAATCGGGTCTGTAGAGTCCGGCGTTATGGTCCGCGGCAGCTCGGGTTCGATGCGCTGGACAGATCGGGGTGCCGGCGGCTGCGCACGTGGCTCAGGTTGTTCCACGGGCGGCGTTGCTTCGTCAGCACCAGGCGCCCCACCGATGCTGCCGAGTCCCACCTCGAAACCGGCGATACCAGGCGCACGCGAAGACCCGACAGTCGAACTTTGCCACAGCGAGATCGCGGTAACCGCGACGTACAAAACCAGAGCAAGCACGAAGCTAAGCGCCCAATGTAGACGAGTCAGCTCGATCACGTTGACGGTGGCAGCGTCACGAGAAACAGCTTCTCCACGCCATGCTCGCGCAGGCTCTCCATCAGCAGCACCACCCGGTTCGCCGCAAGCCCCGCGTCGGCTTTCAGCTGCAGCCTCAGGTTAGGCTGCGCGCTGACCCGAAACGTCACGGCGGCCAACATCTCAGACTCGGTCATCACTTCGCCGTCCAACGCAATTTCCGCATTTGGACCCACGAGCAACTCGAGCGCTTCTTGGGGCGCCGCCGTCTCGGCAGCGGACGAGGGCGCTCCCACCTTGAAGGGATCAACGGCGG
>JBCCEG010000550.1:0-1111 GCA_039030455.1 Myxococcota bacterium
ACCGCCGTTTGATGCCGCGTGCACAATCATGCGCTTGAAGCAAAGCGCGTGCGGGAGCATGCGCTGAAAACGGAGCGCGTGCGGAAGCACTCGAAGCGAAGCGTGGGGAGGTGTCGGGGTAGACACAACGGAGCGCTTGTGGGATGTGCGCATGCGTCCCACGCGCACAGCGTTGAACGCGAGAGGCGGGGTTCACAATGTGCGGGAAGGTGGCGCGGAAGAAGGTCGAGGCGGCGCCAGTGAACTCGCGCCGGGCGCAGAAGGAGCGCGTGCAGGAGAAGAGAAGGGTGGGGCGGCGCAAGGAAACTCGCGCCGCTTGCGGGGAAGCGAAGGACACTCGCACGTGGAAGAAAGGGGCGCCGGGTAGGGATGGTGCGCGAGGTGGGGTTGAGGGCGCGGAGGTTAATCTGCGCCCAAGAGAAGCCCCAAGATGTGGCAGGTTGTCAGGAGGCGTGCGCAAGCGAGTGAACACTGTCGAGGTTGGTGGCGGTTTGGTGCGGTTTGGTGCGGGGCGTGTACCGTAGTTTCGTACGGTGGCACGGTACGTAACGGGCGCGGAAATGATTCTGCGCCCAGGAAAGGGTGTACACCCAGCCACAGGCAGGCCACTCCGTCCAAATAAATAAATTGATTGGAAATTTCCATTGGCCAATGAGAGGCGGCGAGAGAGAGAGCCAAATTAAAAAATCCCAAAAAATTGCGAAAGGGGACCAAAAAATCAGAAACCAAATTGATTGCGTGCACGTACGAAATAATCAGGTAGTGTAGGCGTACAGTAGAGAAATTGAGGAACGTGTAGTCCAAAAATAGGTGAAACTGCACAGGTGCCATTGACACTGTACTGTACAGGGTAGTATACCCGTTGGTAGTCAAGATGTGTACAGTAGGTAGTGATGGTAGAAAATGAGTGGATAGACGTAGTGCACGTAGCGAATAAATTCCGTAACGTAGATGGGTAGTGTCGAGAGGTTGTACGTCCTTGCTATGATGCTAATTCAAATAAAGGGAACAAGCCAATGAGATGTATCTGACAATGGACTCACCAGGCGGGGAGCGACTGCAGTCATTGTTTGCGAATTCTCCTGGGTAGGCGCGCGTGAAAAAGAATGCG
>JBCCEG010000551.1:0-1110 GCA_039030455.1 Myxococcota bacterium
CACAGTGCCGCACGTGGCCAACACATCATCCCCCCCTCGGGTCGCACATGACCGCGCGCGTTCGACGTCGCGATAATCTTTCGACCCCCCCTTTACCCTCGGGTCGTGGGGGACCGCGCGCGTTCGACGGAACTGTATCCGGCCATGATTCGCAACAACGTCGACTTACCTGAGCCGTTCAGGCCCAGCACGCCAATTTTTGCGCCAGGAAAAAACGACAGGGAAATGTCGCGAATGATGAAGCGTTTCGGTGGCACGATTTTGGCCACTTTGTTCATCGTGTAAATGTATTGAGCCATAAAGTTCTCAGCAGGAAGGAAAAGTTACTTTTGGTGACTTCCCCATTGTACCCGCGCAGGCGGGCGGTTCCATAGCGACAACAATCTCGTGCTCTGTATGCATGTCTAAGGTTACTATCGGAAAATGCAAAAGGCCTATGTCTATAAAGGGGCGGAACTGGCCGCCTATGGTTTCGGGCAAACGCACCCGTTCGGAACCGATCGGCACGATGTTTTCCATGATGCTCTCGCGGCGCTTGGTCTTGATGAGAAGGTCGTCATGGCGACACCGCAAAAAGCGGCGCGGCAGGCTTTGGCTCTTTTTCACACTGATGCGTACATCGAAAAGGTAAAAGCGGCGTCTGTAAAGGGCAGCGGCTGGCTCGATGGCGGCGATACACCGGTATTCCCTGGTGTTTTTGAAGCGGCCTCTGTCGTTGCGGGAACCACAATGGCAGCCGTGGATGCGATTGTAGAAGGGCAATGCCAAAGAGCGTTTGTACCCATAGCGGGCTTGCATCACGCCGCCCGAGACAGCGCCGCGGGTTTTTGCGTTTTTAACGACTGCGGTATCGCTATCGAATATTTGCTCACAATCTCGATAGTTCAGTGGCAGGCGAGTTCCCTAAGGCCAAGTCAGTGCTCCATCATCCAACATCCAGGCGTGACCCCCTGAGTCTCTATCTCGGGTGCCCTTCATCCAGGCAGAGCCGGTCGGTGATAGTCCCCCTAGTCCGCTAGTTGGTCGATAGATACCCCAACATCGTCCCAACATCCTTGCATGACCCTTTGAGTAGACCTGTATCCGGATCCCCCCACCCGGGCAGAGCCG
>JBCCEG010000552.1:0-1109 GCA_039030455.1 Myxococcota bacterium
CCCGCCCCGCCCCCGCGCCCCCCCGGCCCCCCCCCCACCCCCGCGGGGGGGGGTGGGGTGGGGGGGGCGGGGAGGGGAGGGGAGGCGAGCCCCGAGGGGGGCGAGGGAGTCGCGCAAGCGCTGGCGTCCCCGAAGGGGTTGGCGGGACGCTCGCGCAAGCACCTTTCTCCCTAACGAAGACCTTGTATCGGAGGATCACGACCCGGCGTAGCCGGGGAGTATCTGCGCACCCCGGGCGCTGTGTCATGTGTAAGGAGGCCGGCCGCTGACGCGACTGCTCTCCCCTCCGGGGCGGCCTTTCCGAAGGAACGGCCAACCCAAGCCCAACGTTTCCGGTTGCTTCTCGACCGTCAAAAATGAAACCGCCGTAAATATGTGGTCTCCGGCTTCCTCGCGCCTTGCCGTTGTTTTCTTCGAAAACCGATATTAAGTACTTTCTTCGCAAGGCTCGGGCTCGGGGAGCACCCATGGTCGTCCACTAAGAATGACGACCGGCTAACTGTTTACCAATTACCAAGTAGTTTTATGAACACCCGCGATTAGGCCCTGAGCTGTGGACAGCCTTATAATTATACGAGAAAGTTTACAAAACCTATACACAGATCTGGAACGCCCTGTATACACACACCTATTTATAATTCGGGTTTTTGAGCTACTTCGCGGTGTTTTGTTGAGTTTGCGCAGAGAATTATAACGTTTTTCTGTGGGAATCGAAAGATTTTCAATAATTGACTTATACTCAATTCGTTGAGCTTCATACTTATAAACCAAGTTTCTACGTTTTTTATCACGTTGTATGGAATTCGCCATTGCAAAAAGACTTTTTTCAATAAGCCACGCACCCCGGTGCCTTTGGCACAAAGCCGGGGTGTGGATCCTACCTCGCCGCCACATTTTGTCACAAATTTGTGAATGTGAATTCGAGCAGCACCGGAGAGGCGTAAGAAACGGTCGGCCGCTTGCTTGTCCACGAAGTGTCGGCGAAGGCGTAAAAATGGTGGACGCGGTGCCTCCGCTCTCAGGCGTAGCCTGGCCGCCCCTCCGGTCCACTCCGTGGACGCGGAGTACTCCAGCGCTTGCGCGACTCCCGCCCCTCCCGAAGTTGTGCC
>JBCCEG010000553.1:0-1104 GCA_039030455.1 Myxococcota bacterium
CTTCGACCTTCCATATTGGGCCCTTTGTTCAGAAACTTGAACAAAACGCACCTCTTTCCCTCGGGATGCGAAGCTGCTTCGCCTCGCCTGGGGCCTTCGCGTGCTTCTCGTGCAGTTGGGGTTGGCCACCAGGCGCGTCGCGTCGGTCACCCGGTTGTGGTTCACCCCGGCCACGCCCAGCACTACCTCCGGATCCATGCGGTAGGTGTTGCTCTTGTCGATCACGCGGTAGCCGAGCTCGAGCAGGCGCGGCACGTAGCGCTTGGAGTGATCATCGTCGAGGGCGACGAACGCCACGTCACCGCGCGGCGCGTCCTCGGTTTCCAGGTCCGTCGCGGCGCGGATCGACAGGGTTTTTCCATGGCGCTCCACCTCGCGCGTGCGCGAGGCGAACAGCGCCAGGTCGGCGCCGGGCCACGCCCGATCGATGAGCGTCAGGAGCTCGTTGCCGGTCAGTCCGGTCGCACCCAGGATGCAGATCCGCATGAGGGCGAGATAGCACGGCGGGGAAGCCCCCGCGAACGCCGATCTCCCCGCGAGTTCCCGCGCCCGCAACCGGGGATGGTTTCGCGCCGGGGCCTCAGGGGCGGGGAGGGCGGTCAAAATTTGAACCCAAAAAGGAGCCTTACAGTGCCCTCAGAGCCCCAGCTGTTCCTCAGGGCACTACGTGCCCTCCCAATCAGCCGCTTCGCTGCCTTGCTTGCCCCTTTTGCACTTATATCCCCTGCCCTAAATAAATCCTAGATGCGCGCCTGAAAACGCACAGAGGAGAGTCTTTATATTGGAACGACACGCAGAAATGTGTTGCAGTAGAACAATATTTCTCTACCCCGCGGGCAAAAATCCCAAATAACTGTTGTGGAGGAGTGTATTTTTAATTGAAAATGACGATATAGTTCCTAATGCTGGTGATATCATTTCAGGCGCGCATCTAGGATTTATTCAGGGCAGGGGATACAAGTGCCAAGAGGGGCAAGCGTGGCAGCGAAGCGACGGAGTGGGAAGTGACATAGTGCTGTGAGGAACACATGGGGTGCTGTAAGCCTCCTTTTGGGGTTCAAATTTTGAAATATGCCTTACTAAAATACTTAATCTGACAACTAC
>JBCCEG010000554.1:0-1099 GCA_039030455.1 Myxococcota bacterium
ACGGCTACGACACCCACGAAGACGCCATGCCCCACGACGCGTACGTGCGATGGCAGCGGGACTGCCTTACCGCCATGATGCGGGTGCTGCGCCAAGACGGAGCAATTTTCTACAACCACAAGTGGCGTGTGCAAAAAGGGTTGCTGCAAGATCGCCGTGACATTGTCGAGGGATTCCCCGTCAGACAGATCCTCATCTGGCAACGCAACGGCGGTATCAACTTTAACAGCGGCTATTTTCTGCCAACCTACGAAGTCATCTATCTCATCGCCAAGCCAAGGTTCAAACTGGCTCCCCGCGCAAACGCGCTGGGGGATGTGTGGTCCATTCCGCAAGAAAAAAACAACCCGCACCCGGCGCCCTTTCCCCTTGAATTGGCCAAACGCTGTCTTGAATCCGTGGGCGCGGGGCCGGTGCTGGATCCCTTTCTCGGCAGTGGAACAACCGCCGCGGCGGCCGAGTCTCTCGGCATGCCGTGGATCGGTATCGACAAATCGCGCGCCTACTGCGATCTCGCCCGCGCGAGACTGGAGGCCGTCAGTGGGAATCGGTGGTGAAACAACTTCCCGACGCGGAACTATTTTCTAAACTGCGTGACACAATCCGAACAGGCACCTACGTCATTCCCGATCGCTTGGGCTACAGGGGGACCGGTGGGCCGGGTCTTCTGCTGGAAAACATCCTGGGGTTTGAGCCGAACAACCGCGACGGCCCCGACTCTGGAAAGTGGGAGATCAAATTTCACGGAGGATCATCGCCGCTGACCCTCTTTCACAAAACACCCGAACCAAAGGGAAATATGCACTCTTTCGTTAGGCTCTGTGGATGGCCCGACAAGCACGGTCGCACGAGTTTTCGACACACGATATACGGCAAGTCGGAACGCGGTTTCGAGATCGTGAGTGAAGGCGGCCGGATCCTTATCCGCAACCTAAATCACAGGGATTTAATCTCTCCCTACTGGACACACGACACGATCTTGAACGCATTTGCCTATAAGTTGAGACGATTGGCGATTGTTCACGGGAGTGTAACCAAAAAGAGTCGGACGGTTACCTACGAAAGCGCTTGTCTTTATTGGGAACCAAGCATCACCTCG
>JBCCEG010000555.1:0-1097 GCA_039030455.1 Myxococcota bacterium
GCCGCCGCGGTCGCCGTGGTGCTGTATGCGTGGCGCCTCGCCCGAGGTTAGGGGTTGAAACCGGCGGCCGCATGACAGACGTTGCGCTGGGTGCAAGTTTCCAGGTTGCCGCACCCGCCTGCTCCCCCTCCCGGCCCCCCACGAGCGTACCATGGCATGGGTGGCCGGGAGGGGGAGCGGGCCGGCGCGGTTCCGAGAACCAACAGGTTCATCAAGAAGGTCGAAGACGATGGGGTACAAGGTGGCGGTGGCCGGTGCGACCGGTGCTGTCGGTAGCGAGATTCTCAATCTGCTGGCGGAACGCGGGTTTCCCGCCGACGAGGTGGTGGCCTTGGCGTCGCGCAACTCGATCGGCAAAGAGGTTTCGTTCGGCGACGAGGGCATTCTCAAAGTCGAGTCGCTGGAGGACTACGACTTCGAGGGCACCGACATCGGGCTGTTCTCGCCAGGCGGTGCGGTCTCGGCGGAACACGCGCCGCGTGCGGCGGCCGCGGGCTGTGTAGTGATCGACAATACCTCGCACTTTCGCATGGAGCCGGATGTGCCCCTGGTGGTGCCGGAGGTGAACCCGGACGCGCTGGCCGGCTTTCGCCACTAGTGCATTTAGAGCCACAATATCCGTCCAGTGGGGTTGGCAGCGCGGGGGGGAACTCCCTTGCACTGTGCGGCATGTGTGCCCTATACCTCAATACGCTACGAGGCGGACCTCGCTACCACTAGGCGGCACATCGCTCTACCAGCAGCCAATACAGCAAACTCCAAAGTGCTGGCTATTTTGGAGTGAGCATGAGCAAACTAAACTACTGATAAAAACAAAAACAAAAACTACACACTACAGGGCGCTTCCTTGCAGGCGCCTTGCTGCAGAAAAAAAACAACTGACTGCAGCGCTACTTGCCGTACACGGTAGACTGTAGCAGTTGGAACCAAAAACCCCACTCATCGCACAGAAACCCGCAGAATAACCCTGCAGCATAAACAACCGCTCCAGGTTGCAAAAAACGCAGCGGTTACATGGTTAGCAACGCTTGGCAACTTGGCACTACGTGCACATAGCGACGTGGCTACGTGACAAGAAGGCGACATAGCAACGCGAA
>JBCCEG010000556.1:0-1091 GCA_039030455.1 Myxococcota bacterium
CCCCCTCTTCCCCCCCGGATGTGCACAGAAAAGGGGATTGGTGGGTCTCGTAAGGCATCCGCCGGAAATCAGGCTCGGTCCACACCCCCCCGTAGCACATGACATGTTGGTGATTTTTTGTTCTTGGCATTCCAAGAGCTGGTCACCTGGTCGCTGCTGCGACAGCACGGCGCCACCTGGTGCTTTGGCGCGCTGATTGTCGCGTGGCCTTTTGTCACCACGTTCGCGCTGCTTGTGCACGGCGACCACTGGCTCCCATTCGGCCTGTGGGCGTTTGGGCTGCTGCTGCCGTTCTTGTTGTGGGACGCGGCGGCGGGGTTTTGGGTTGGTGTACTGGGCGTGCTGCCGGGGGCGGGCCTTTACCACGTGCTGGGCGGCACCAACACGCTGTGGGGCGTGCTGCAAAAGCTGCCGGTGGAAGCGGTGGTCTTCGCCCTGTTCGCGGTCACCGGCATCGCCGTGCTGGCCCACGGGCGCGAGATGGCCGCGACCATTCAGCTGGCCCTGCTAAAAATGAAACAAGCCTTTAACGCCCACGAGGCCAAAAAACCCCTGATCGACGGGCGCGACGGCGGCGAAAAGTTGAAAGAGCACATGCCCGATCTGATTGCAGCTCATAAAAAACTGGCGGCCGATTCCGGCTGCGCGCCCAAAACGGAAGACGAGTACCGCTGGCTAGAGCGACTGCCGGAGTATTTGCGCGGCGCCTGCCAAGACGGCCTGGACTTTATGAACGCGTTGATCCAAGAGGGCAAGGACCCCGTTGGCCACGAGCCACCGCGTTCCATTGTGGCCGTGAGCGATTGCGTGGCGATCGCCAAGCGCTACGCCGACTTGAGCATAGAGGTGCTGGAGCGCGTCCATGTGGACATCAAGCATAAGTTTCTGTTTTTAGGCCATGAGCTAGAGACGGCCCACATGTTTCGCAACGCGATGAAGAACGCGGCGCGGCACACCGACAACAACCAGATTATCACGGTGTGGACTCGGGTGGTGCCGGGGGACAATCAGCTGATCGTGCAGGACTTTGGCAGCGGCATTTTGGCGCGGTTCATCCTGTGGATTCTCACGGTGTTTTACACCCAAAGCGC
>JBCCEG010000557.1:0-1090 GCA_039030455.1 Myxococcota bacterium
CGTCTTCTGAATCTCGTCGTCATGCTCGCCGCCGGACTTCTCCTGAATGTCAATGACATGCCACCCCAGAAACTTGTGCAACAGCGGCAAGAGGCTTTCCCACTGGCCGTTTTGAGAAATCAAGACGTCGCGCGTTGCCTGCCTTGCATCGCGAACGTACCGGCCGCGTTCCCGTAGCAAGCGGTCTATGTCCTCGCAACTTTCATCCAGCCGCCCGGCCAGGCTTTCAAGCGCTGTGGGATCGGCGCCCTGGTCGAGCAACCACCGTGCTACTTCCGCGTGTCTGTGCGCGTCGTCACCCCAACACAGACCTGACGCGGCCCAATACAGCGCGGTGCGTCCCCTGTGATCTGGTTGATCCAAGTCAACGTGTCCCTCGGTGACCAGCCACTTCACGATTTCGAGGTTTCCACCGTACGCGGCCGCGTGCAGCGGTGTACAACCGCTTTCGTCTCCCAGGTCCGTTCTCGCGTCCGCCTCTTCCACCAGCCACTGTACAACCTCGACACGTCCGTTGAACGCTGCTTCGTACAGCGCCGTGGCGCCGTCCATATGTTGGTGGTTCACATCAACGTGTTCCTCTTGGACCAGTCGTTTAACTGCTTTTAGGTCTCCCGCGGCGGCTGCTTGGTGAAGCTTGGGAGAGGCGGTCCCTTGGATGAAAAACCCTCCCGCCTCCCGAAGATTTTTTCGGAGCATCCTGGTCTCCAAAGCCGCATTCATAGCTCCGGCGGCGTTGGAAAGGATCAGTAGGGCTCCCACCGCCAACAAAAGCTTTTTCGCCGATACAAACATCGTCTGTTCCTCCGGACGGATCCCCGTCAATGCTAGGGGGCGGGAGCCGCCAGCGCAAGGGGCGGTCGGGGGATCGGTATTTCCGCGCGGCCGCCGACGGACTTTCTATCTAAAGAATTCCGCAAGAGAGTGCATAGCGGTATTTGGATCCGGCGGTTAATTCTTCCAACGTCTCTTGAACCTCGTCGTCATGCTTGCCGCCGGACTTCTCCTGAATGTCAATGACATGCCACCCCAGAAACTTGTGCAACAGCGGCAAGAGGCTTTCCCACTGGCCGTTTTGAGAAATCAAGAC
>JBCCEG010000558.1:0-1089 GCA_039030455.1 Myxococcota bacterium
CCGCCCGGCTGGTTGGACTAGCAAAGAAAGGGAACACATTGAAGAAAAGGGCGTTCCGGGGGGCGGTGCCCGCCTATTTGTTTGAGCCGTCGGATCACGGTTCCGGCCGCCAACCGAGCGCGTTAAAGCGGTTGGTCAAGTCGCTTGATTACAGTAGACTAGTCGTGTTCGACTTGTCTTATTTCCGGCTGAGTTGATTGCCAAGGGGGGGCTTGAGACCGCCATTCGTATGTGCGATTGGCAAGCAAACCCCCCCTGGGTCTCTCGACTGTCGTCGTTTCTTTTAGAGCTTCTTTCCACGGACAAGGGAGGCACAAAAAACTCGAACACACCTCCCTCACCTCAACCCCTAAGAGATAAGAGACGAAAGACGAGACGGCGGCCATAGAAGTGGGCAAGAAAAACAAAGGAAAGACGTAGCGAGCGAGCCGCTGGTGCGGGGGGGAATTGTGTTGCGAAAGCTAGTCAAGAGTAAGCGAACACCTTTGACAAGAAAGAAAATGCACGAAGCCAGGAAAGCGGGTCGAGGAGTCCAAGCCTCTGTTCGTGACCAAACAAGCACCGGTTTTGGTGGCAATCACGGCCGGACAAAAGCCGTGACAAGCGAGAGAACGAGGGAAACCTCAGGACATGGCAACGACAACCAGGCTCAACTTTCACCGCAAACCGCTTCCCCTCCCCTCCGGTTCCGTTCGTGGGTAGACCCCTTTTATGGTGTTTAGGGGGGCGTCGACCTTACCCTCGTGTTGCCACGAAGAAACGAGGCCCTCGCCCACGCCTAAGTCGAGCAAAAATGACGTAAGCGACCCGATTACGTACCGAGATGCACAGAAAAGGGTATAATGGGGTGGCAAGAGCCCCCGAGTGCGTTTTTCCGACGCTTTTATCACGTACGAAGAGAGGGATGCATATATAAGTACAGTTTGTGATATAACTCATGTTTTGTGAGCGTTACATTATGCAATCGGACATGTAAACGTGAGGTACGTCCCCATTTAGGCCATCCCTCGCACGGTTGGAGATGATGGCTTCGCTGATCGGTGCTTTGGCGTATTTCTAGCTGTGTTCATGGACTCCATAGGCCTCATA
>JBCCEG010000559.1:0-1088 GCA_039030455.1 Myxococcota bacterium
CCCGCTGGTTTGTTCCTCGCTGCGCATTGGTGCGCGCGAACGCGCGCATGAAACCAACCAGCGGGGGCTCAAACCAGCCAACAGAGGAACCAAGCACCAGGGGTGAGCTCAGCTTAGCTGAGCGAACCAAGCAACCAAGCAACCGGTGAGCCAAGGGAACGGTGTCCACTCGGCCCAACACCTTTAGCAGCTTCGCTGGGGTGTAGCTAAAGCTCCAGAGGTGTAAATTAGTACTACTCGCTCAGCTGGGGCTCGGCGTATTTTCCTCGGAGTGTTATTCTGCGCGGGGGAAAACATATGGTCGACCGGTGCTTCATACACACGACTTGTCGTCTACCCTCAGAGGCTCTGTTTGGTGGAATATTTCGGCCATTTTCTTTTGCCGAAACCGGAGACGCGGTTCCCAGTGACCTATTGCCCGAGATGATAACGACCACGGGAATTTGCCGCTTTTGGCGAAGCCAAAAGCTGGTGGAGGCCCAAGATAAGCGCCGGAAACGTGCGGGAAACTAACCCGCCCGAGCAGTGCAGTCAAGATGGGCCAGCTTGGGTTATTAACTGGCTAATAACACCTCCCGGGGGTGTCTTAGGTTTTAGAACTTGCTCTGACCCCACTACTTTTTTGGCAAGCGACCTCAGTAGTTCGGCGGCTGGCCCCGAATCTGATTGGAACTCCGAGAACTGCCCTAAAGGTGCGCTCGTGGGACTTTCCATCGCGCACCTCTTTACTTTTCCGATCTAACTACCTGCGCTGGCCCGAGCAGAGAGCCGTATGACCGGTCACAGTCACGTACGGTTCGGAGGGCAGTAATAGACGTTCTGCGGCACAGCAGTTTCAGTAAAGATACTGACCCCTACCTATAACGATCTCTCGCGAAGAGAATTTTTGATGTTTATTCCATTTGGGGCGGCCGTAAGACTTGCAATTGTATGCGCATCCGGCTTACCTTCTGTAGGCGAACGAGGATAGGTCGCGCGCACCAAATGAGTGGACACCGTGTTTGCGCCTTAGGGTCCGGGCGCGCTTGCGCGCGTGCGAAGCTGCACCAAGTGCAGCTTAGGCCCCCGCAGGGGTGAGCGAAGCGAAC
>JBCCEG010000560.1:0-1079 GCA_039030455.1 Myxococcota bacterium
AAACTGGCTAAGGAATATTAAAAGCTGGTACAAACCAAGCCAAAAAACAAACACAAACACAAAAACGCGAAAAGGTGAAAAGATCGCCACGAAATTCATCGTCTCGTCATCGTCATCGCCACACCCATCAACAACCTCGCCATGGCCTCGCTCGCTCGCACAGACAAGCCGGCCAACGTCGTCACCGTCAAGATCCTCTTCTGTGGCAGTTCATGCTGCCAGCGCCAGGGGATGCTACACGACAGCCGGTGCGACTACAACGTCCGCCAGTCGCAATGCGAGCTCGAGTGCCACTTCGTGGACGTCCCGGTCCGTTCCGGGCCGGCGTGCAAGAAGGTACAGGAGGCACTCGACGTCGTCCGAGCGGCCCTCCACCAGGTCGACAAGTCGGGCGGCAAGGACAAGTCGGCTGACCAGCACAAGGGCGGCAAGGACAAGTCGGGCGACCAGGACGACAAGGGCGGCCAGGGCGGCCTGGGCGTTGCCACGTAAATCAAGTGTGTACCAGAAGCCAGAAGTGTATGTATATGTGTCAGAATTCAAAGGAGAATTTGAATATGTGAAAAAAGAAAATATAAGAAAGAAGTTAACGTATCAAAAAAATTTTGCTATATTTTTTTTGGCTAAAAAAAATAGCATCGTCAGTCAGTCAATTTTCTCCATCCATCTCTTCTCCGTTTCATGCCTTTCTTCTTTTGGGAGCACTCATTTTCTTCATTTCGGCACTCCTTTTCGTGCCCCGTTCTCCTCCGGGCTGCTTGGTTGACACGGCCTTGGATCGCTGCGCCATCGACCTCGCCTTCAACGGCCGCTTGGACCGCCGCCGCCGCTCGGCCCGCTGCTGCTTCGCGTTTAGCCTTCTTGAGAATTCTCGCCAATCGTGGCGTATGGTTTGCTCCACGATTCTTTTGCCCCTTTCGCGGATATCGACGCAGATCTGTTAAAAGTGCGACTTTTACACTTTGTACACAAGAAAATATTTGATTAGAGATAGAGATAGAGTAGATATTTACCCCGCACTTCTCGTCGTAATTCTCGTGGCTGCAACGACGGGTCATCCTGGAACAGGCTTCTGCGCG
>JBCCEG010000561.1:0-1078 GCA_039030455.1 Myxococcota bacterium
ATGTCGAGGGCTTTGGCGACAACGATCGACGCAAGTGGCGGCGCATTCTGGAACATCAAACGCAAGAGGGTGATTGGGAAGACTGCCTGGTGTTGCTGTGCAAGCTGCTGACGCTGCACCACAAGCGCTCGCCGTGGCTGTTGCTGGACGAGTATGACCGCCCCATCCACGAGGCGTACATTCGCTCGAAACAGCAGGGAGAAGACATCGGACGCGCGGGGTCCTACTTCGATGAGATGGCTAGCTTCATGAGCATTTTTCTGGGCGAGGCGCTCAAGGGCAACGACTTTTTGTTTCGGTCGGTGATCACGGGGATCTTGCGGGTGGCCAAGGAAGACATTTTTTCCAGCGTGAACAATCTGGGTGTCTACGGCGTGTTGGACGATCGATTCGCGCGGCGTTTCGGTTTTACCCAAGCCGAGGTGGATGAGCTGTTGCGCGAGCGCGACCTGATACATCGGTCCGAATTGGTCCGGGCCTGGTACGACGGTTATTGCTTTGGACAGGAGCAACCCGCGCGGGTGTACAACCCGTGGTCCGTCATCAGTTACGTAGGCACCCCCGCGAACATTCCGCAAGAGTATTGGGTGAACAGCGGCGGCGTGGATATTTTGCAAAGCCTGGGACACAAGAAGACGGAACAAAGTTGGCGAACGATTGAGGTTTTGCTGTCGGGCGGCACCGTTCGGCAAGACGTGTCGGACAATATGCCGTTGCGCGACTTGGGATCGTTTAGCGAGGTTTTTTACAGCCTTTTGCTCACCAGCGGGTATGTCACGGCCTCGGATTTGAGCAGGGGCGTGATGGGCAAAACGGCTACGCTGCGGATTCCCAATGAGGAAGTGTGCACGGCGTTTCGGCGCCTGGCCAAGAGTTGGCTGAGAGACACTCCCTCCAACGAATTGCTGGCCGCTCTGCGCGAAGGCAGGCCGGAGGAATTCGCGCGTCGGCTGGATGTGTTCGCGCGGGCAAGCCTGAGTTACTTTGACATTCAACCGAGCGAGCCCGAATGGGTGTACCACATGCTCCTGCTGGGGATTCTGTCGCACGTGGTGGACGAGTACCGCGTGCGGAGCAA
>JBCCEG010000562.1:0-1077 GCA_039030455.1 Myxococcota bacterium
ATCGAGATCACCAGCTAGCGGAAGGATAGACTCATTACCATTGCGATAGGATAGGAGCGATCTACTTGACTTGGAAGCCCCAGCTGTGGGCCAACTGTAATCCAGCAACGCGCGCGCGCTTCTAATCTCTAGCCGGCGGATGGCCTTTGGGCCTCGCCCACAGTATAAGAACTAGCATATCACAAGAAAGTAAAGAGAGTCTGTTGCCTCTTTGACTGAGCTCGCAAGTGTGGATAAGGGCGTGTGGCAAGCATTTCCAACGGCGCATTGCAAGGCAGTCGCAACAGTGGAGCCGGATGCGGGGCCTGTGAAGGCTTTAAGAGTATTGAAGAATTGAAGTGAAGGATTAAGAGGGACGGCTGCGATTAAAGAGGCGGATACCGGATTCGTTGCACGTTAGGGTGTTAACGCGTGAAGAAGGCGACAAGCTACGTAGGAATAAGGTGACTAAGGACGCAGGACGCTTCGGCGGAGAACAAGACCTAGGCGACCAAGAATAAGACCTAGGCGATCAAGATATTACCAAAGACCAGCTAAGCTGGGTTCCGGGTTCCGGGGGTGTTGTCTTCCCATAATAGGCTTCCTCGATCTACATCCGCGGTGACACGCGCACGTTGCTTCCTGGCGTACGCTGCTTGATTGCGCACGCTGTTTGATTGCGCATGTAACGCCTGCGGACTTTGTGAAACCGTTGCCGGGTTGTGTTTGTAACTTCGCTTGTCATGCCGTGCCTTCCGCTTGCGTTCCAAGACGGCCAGTGATACAGTAGCGTATATTCCCTTACCCAACGTTTCCGAGTGTTGCCGACGGCATTGAACGGTATTTCCCAAAGGCGTTAAAAGGTATTTCCCTAAGGCGTTTGGGGTATTTCCTGATTGGGGTATTTCTTAAGGCGTTTGGGGTACGTCCTGCGGCCTTGGGGTGTTTCTGCGTCGGCGTCGACGGGGAAGGAGCGACCAAGGTTGCCAGGGTACGGCGTAGGCTATAGTTGCTAACGGATCAAATCCATTGGGCTTTATTGGGGTTATCTATGTTGCTTTTGCCGGGGTTTTCCCTGTCGGCTTGCGGTTTGGGGAC
>JBCCEG010000563.1:0-1076 GCA_039030455.1 Myxococcota bacterium
ACACGACTTTATGAATTATGAATTATGGATTATGAATTATGAGTTTCTTATGCCGTCATTTTTAAGCACTCATAATTCATAATTAATAATTCATAATTCTCCTCCTACATGGCCCAGACAGTAATGCTCTTGCCGTCCGGCGCGGTTTCTTGTTTGGTCCAAACGCGCTCCTCCCAGCTTTTGCCCGCGCGGCGGTCGAAAATCAGCAGATGCCCTTCGGGCGCGTGGAACCGATCCATGTAGCGGGCCGTTTGTTTCAATCCCTTGCCAATGACAGTGTCGGCGCCGTCGTTGCGGTGAATGAGTTTGAGTTCCAGCACAATGACTTGTTTTTTGTCATGCGTTGTAGAGACGCGATTAATCGCGTCTCTACAAGCGGTTGGTTGTTGGTTCGCGAGAGAAAGCGGCCACGTGACGATCAAATCAGTACGCCCGCTGCCGACGGCTTGCTCGCGCTGGATGGATCCCCGGCTATTCACGGTCCGCTGCAGAAACGCTTGCAACAATAATTGCGGCCCTGCTTCCTTGTATTGAAATTGATCCAGCCAACTCTCGGAGTGCTCGCGGAAAAAACGCTGAAACGCGCTCAACAGTTCGCCCATGTCTAGCGGTTGACCGGGCCGGGCCAAGCGAGGCGTGGTGTTGGCCAACCGCTGTTGCCAATTGCCCATGATGAATCGGGGAATGATCTCGCGATAAATGGGATTGGCAATCACCACCGCCCCGTCTTCGCGGTGGCACACCAAACCCAAGTCCGTGCAGTATTCCACATCCTGCAAGCTCATTTCCAGATCTTGCCCGCTGACAATGGACGCGATCACCCGGTGCACCCGCTCTTGCTTGAGCTTGGCCATGAGCTGGTCCAGATGGGTCTCGCGGCGTTGGATGAGGCGCTCCTTGGCCGCGTCGATATCCGTTACCGTGATGACCTTGGAGCGGTCTTGCCCGGCCTTGTCGCGAAAGCAGACGTCGTAGGCTAGGGCGTTCACCAGCCACGGCTGGCCTTGGGTCAGCTCGAACACCCGTTCGCATACGCCTTGTTCAAAACGCTGGCCCGTCTCTTGCGTATGCTGGGT
>JBCCEG010000564.1:0-1071 GCA_039030455.1 Myxococcota bacterium
CATTCCAGTCGATATATGGGAATCGGCTTTAATCGGCTGCAATGCTTTGTTCAGTATGCTCAATGCAAATCCATCAGCGGCTCATGGAGCGGCTGACTTGATAGATTTGATGAAGACTGGATTGGTGCGAGATAGGGGCCCCGGAGTGCGATTCTTACCATGATCGTCGCCGATGCAAAGCGTACGATGGCATGGACGCTCTGGGATCTCGCCTATTACAATTGTTGTTACGCCTTAAGGGTCGTGGACTACGCTCACTTGCGCCCATATCCATCCCCATGAAGCACAATCGTGCGTTTGTTGTGCTTAAAACGGACGTCATCGGGAATGCCTAAGCCCTCCACCCTCGCCCCTGTGTAGAATATGCATGCATCGAATCGGTCAGCGTTGGATTGACCGCCCTCGCGGCCGTCCGTGCGGCGTCGGTACCCCCTCGACGACCCCCGCCACGCTTCAAACGTCGATTTTGGGGTTGTGGACAGTGTATAGAGCGATTTGCCGCGCTCTGGACCGACCGCTACATCATCAAAATCAAATTGTGATCACCACCAGCACCACAACAACAAAGACCCCGACTCGGCTGGCGACCAAAGGAGGCTCGTGCCGCCTTACCTTGAGCGAGTCCACCGCTTTTCCGTCCGCTTGTACCTTGGCTCCTTGACGCCAAGCCGTTCCGAGGACACGCGCTGAACAAGTCCAAGGAAAAGCGAAACAGTGCTGACCGAGAAAAGAGGCACCTTACCTTGCCCACGACCTAGCCTATTGCCGGCTCATATGCTAGACGCTTCCCAACACGAGCGCGCCCATCCGCGACTCGCTCCAGGCCCGAGGACTGGAGAGATCTCCCTTGCTTTTTCCTTCCCGCTTGACCGGGTCAAGGCTCGTGGAAACACCTATGCACTCGTAGCAATCCAGCACGCAAATCTCCGCAAGGACGTTCAGCAAGAACCCCGACTCGGCTGGCGACCAAAGGGGGCACGTGCCGCCTTACCTTGAGCGAGTCCACCGCTTGCCCGTCCGCTTGCACCTGGTCCCCTTGACTCCAAGCCGTTCCCAGGACACGCGCTGAGC
>JBCCEG010000565.1:0-1069 GCA_039030455.1 Myxococcota bacterium
CAAAAAGTTCGCGAAGGGAAACAAAAATTTCAGCATGATGTTTGCTATACGGTTTTTCTAACGTCACCGCCCTCTGTGCGCATGCGGTTCTCGTCTTTTTTGAATTCCCGCCAAAGGAGCGCGTGACAAACAGACTGGATGGGCGAACTGGTGTCATTATGCTCCACCCGACGTTGGGTTAGAGAAATGTCTCACGATCCCAACACCCGGTAAATATCCTTGCGATGTGCGATGCTTAGCAGAAGGACGATGAGCTGCCCGTCGTGCATCTCAAACACAATGCGGTAACTGCCCGAACGCAAACGATAACGATCATCGTAACCCTTGAGTTTGACACAGCGATGATTGAGGCCGTGACACAGAGACTGGATATGGGGTTTGAGTTGTTGCTGCACCTGACGGTCAAGCCGACGGAACTGCTTTTGGGCCACGCTGTTCAAAACAACGTGGTAGGTCACAACCCCAGTTCATCGCACAGTTTGTCGAACGGGATGGTGGGCTTGCCCGCCGACTCGCGCTTGGAAAGCTCGGACATCAGGCTGTCGACCTGGTCTTCCAGCTGCGCGATGCGCTTTTCTTGCGCGCCCGGTTGCAAAAAGGAAAGATCTTGCTCCTGGTTGACGCGGCGTAAAAACAGGGTGATCGCCTGGTCGGGGGAAAGACCCAGCCTGCGCAGCACGCGATCCGCCTTGTCCGCCGTGACCTGTCGCATACGCACGGCACTCATGATGTCCGTCGCTTCGGTTGGCGCCGCCCCCGCCGTGTGTTTTGGTCTAAACAACATATCCGCTCCTCTGCCCTTACTTACAACATAGCGCACGACCCAACCATTGTGCAATCGCCCTGTCGAGCGCCCCTCTGTACCGGACAAAAGTTTTTTGAACCACATTTCATGAGGACGAAACGCAACCTCATGGTGGGAGTAAATCGCCAGGGTTTCCGGCGAAGTTTCAGCCGGAAATGTAGGAGGTCTTGTTGGGAGTCCATCTCGATTTTGTGGGGATCCGACGGGGGAGAAACCGCAGCAAGAACCGTCCACGAACCCTCGAGGAAAAGGCGATTTTATCGC
>JBCCEG010000566.1:0-1068 GCA_039030455.1 Myxococcota bacterium
GAGTCCTTCGCCTCTAAGGCCCGTCGCGGCATGTCATCGGCAACCTAATTTGCCGAGCGGGTGATTTGATGGTAAGCCACATGCAGCAACTGCGCCGCCTTCATCCGGGCCTCATTGAGCGCCTAGTAGATGGTGGGCTTCTGGGTCTTCTTGAAAATCCACGTCAAGAATCTAATAAGCAGCTGGCTATCCCCGAATACCCTCGCCGGGAGATCCAGGTCCGGCCTCTTGCGCCACAGAGACTCAAGACACACAAGAGCTTCTCTCAAGGCATACGACTCGGCTTTGTTATTGGTAAGCCCCGGCCCAAAATAGCGCCCTATGCGCACTACTTCACGACCACCCGAATCCAAAATAACAAATCCGCCCGTACCCTCACCTCCTTGACTCCCCCCATCAAACTACACGTGCACAGCGGGACCAAATTTAAAGCAACTACGTTACCACGCGTGCAGGGGCGTCTGCCTCAGCGCCTTGTCGGCGACAAGCCAGTCCGCATCCATATCCTCTGGCACTGCCGGTGCCTCCATACCTACCGTCTCCGGAGCTAGTCTTGTGTCGGCGGCGACCAGCTTCGGACGGTACATCATCAAATCGATTAGGAGCACGTGCAGGTGCGGGTGGGCATGAGGCGCGACCTTCAAGAGCGCCTTCAGCTACGGAGACACGGCAACCTGCAATTAACCTGGACGAGCAAAGGCACACACTTTCGCCAACTTCTAACATGCATCACGGCACACCTTCAACTCTAGGACAACGTCAGGCTCGGTCTTCTCAAGCAGCTCAATCGTTCTCCCCCAGCTAGCCACCACCAACCATTGCTTCTTGGCGTCAGGATTGGGTTGCAGCACCATGGCGGCCATACCTGCCGGCAACACTCGTGTCTCCAGTCGAAGGTCTTTGTCGGGGTCAATGTTCATCCACCGGCTTGTACCTACCACCGCCGCCGCTGCCTTCCTTACCGCCTCTGTTGCTTTTGCCGTCCAAGCCTTTGCATTCTACCACAACAACGCCCGCACTGGCTCCGTAACTTCAGCGAACGCCCGGATGTATTCGCGATAGAAATTA
>JBCCEG010000567.1:0-1067 GCA_039030455.1 Myxococcota bacterium
CATGCTAACCCCTTGGCGCACCCTCCGCCAAAAAACGGCTACTTGTTTGGAAATTGCCCTAAACTCCGGACACAAACGCGGTGGAGACCCCATGCCCGCGGCAGCCGCGCGCCAAAGCGCTGCGCGCGTTCGTTCGCGGGCTTTGGAAAAGATGTGGGTAATAGCAAGGCCTGCGCGGGAGTGACAGGGTAAAGTGTCATTCCGGCCCCCCTTTTTGTCATCCGGCGGTGTCGCGGTAGCGACGCGAAAGCTTTCCTTGACTCCGCGACACACGAAAGGGATCCTTCCTCGCTCCGCTCGTGCCGGATGACAAGAAGTGTCGCCGCGCCGATAAAGCCGCGGCTTGACCGCCGTGCCGCCGGACGACGGGGGTCTCGGTCGCTGTTTTTGCCCGTGGTTGTAGAGACGCGATGAATCGCGTCTCTGCCGACGGGGCGGGTTGCCCCGCCCCGCGCTTTGTCATTCGCGCCCCCTTTTGCCGCTAGGCCCTTTAGTCGTCGTCCTTTTCGTCGTCGGCATCGTTGTCCTCGTCGTCTCGCGGCTGCTCTTCTTCTTTTGCGTCGCCGTTGTCTTCGTCGTCATCTAGCACAATGCCTTGGGCGCCCCAATCGTTGAGCTGCTCTTTCTGTTGCGCCGAGAGGCCCTCGGCGCCGGTGAAGTCCGTTGCGGCGTAGGGCAGCAGATACCACAGCCGCGCCGTGTTGTCGCCGCTGCCCAAGGCGAGGGTCTTGCCGTCGGGCGAGAAGGCGACGCTGTAAACAGCACTTGTATGCCCCGTGAGTTGCTTGCGTTGTTGGCCGCTCGTCGCATCCCACAGCCGCACCGTGTTGTCCTCACTGCCCGAGGCGAGGGTCTTGCCGTCGGGCGAAAAGGCGACGCCCCAAACATAATTGGTATGCCCCGTGAGCTGCTTGAGTTGTTGGCCACTGTTCACATCCCACAGCCGCACCGTGTGGTCTTGACTGCCCGAGGCGAGGGTCTTGCCGTCGGGCGAGAAGGCGACGCTGTAAACAGCACTGGTATGCCCTGTGAGCTGCTTGCGCTGTTGGCCGCTGTGCACATCCCAC
>JBCCEG010000568.1:0-1064 GCA_039030455.1 Myxococcota bacterium
GGAGGCAAAAAGCTCTGGGGCCGGTAGCTCAGGTGGTTAGAGCGCACGCCTGATAAGCGTGAGGCTTCGGAACCGGTCCGGCGCAGCCGGATCAAACACCCCAGTGGGGTGTTTGAAGGTATAGAAGGCCCCGGCAGGGGCAGCGGAGGCTCAACCGGCCCTTCGCATGACTCTGAGGGTCGGTAGCTCAGGTGGTTAGAGCGCACGCCTGATAAGCGTGAGGTCGGAGGTTCAAGTCCTCCTCGACCCACCAGGGTCTTTTAGGAACAATAGCCCTAGCATGTGGCGCCTAATGGCCGCCTGGCGCGGGGTTCGCGAGTGCTCCCGCACACTGCTATGCAGTGTGCTGACGCGAGAGCGCAGCGCTCGTTGAGATGCAGTACGCTTTTGTCTTCAACAAAAGCTGATGTGCTGACGCGATACCGCCATCGCCAGTGGTGATGTCGGCCATCTTTTGCCCTTCGGGCAAAAGCTTTAAACAGTGAAGAGAGAGAAACACGAGACGTGTTTACGGCGCTCCCAAGTGGGGGAGAGGCCGGCATGGTGTTGTTTGAACAATCCAGTGGGGTTTCCTAGTCCCCCTGGTGCGCGAGACCCATGCAGCAGAACACAGTCTTTCCAAGTCTAATGCACTGACCAAGAGGTTCGGCTTCGCCGAACCGTCCTCCGGCAACGCTGGACGCGACGGTTATGCGACAGCATGTTTGCGTAGCAAACGTGCGAAAGCCCGCGACATGTACACTCTGCCGAGTGACGCGCATGCGCGTTGAACCTCTGGGATTATGGGCTGGTGATGATTTGGGGTCTGCTGGCGCGGGCTACCGCTCCTTTTCCTTCGGAAAAAGAGCTGTCGCTGCAACGCCGGTTCTTGGTGGCGATGCTGGCCGAACGCAAGTTCGGTCGCGGAGCGACCGAACTCCCGTTCTCACTGGCTCGGATCAAGCGCGACAAGGGCGTTTGGTGGATGCCTAGGCGATAAGAGGCGATGAAGGACGTGGTACACTGCGATAAGCCCCGGTTAGCCGTGAACAGGCGCTATACCCGGGGATTTCCGAATGGGGAAA
>JBCCEG010000569.1:0-1064 GCA_039030455.1 Myxococcota bacterium
GATGACGCCGTGGTCAAGCTGTGGGACGGCAAGCAGCCGGACAAGGTGATTGTGCAGCTCAAGGCGCACACCCAACCCATTCGCAGCGTGGTGTTCGACCCCAAGGCGACGTTGGCGGCCTCTGCGGGCGACGATCGGGTGATCCGGCTGTGGGATGTGGCCAAGGGAGAGGAGATTCGGCGGTTCGAGGGCCACGTGGGCGGCACCACCGGCTTACAGTTCATGGCCGACGGTCGCCTGCTGGTGTCGGTGGGCCACGACGACACGCTGCGCGTGTTGGACGTAGGCACGGGCAAGGAGCAACCCGTGTTCCAAGGCCAAGACGGCTGGGAGCTGACCTATCGCGGGCAACAATTGGCCCTACGCGTGGACAAGCAGATGGAGCAGACCCTGGCAATTCAGGAGTTGCAAAACGAAGTCAAGCAAAGTAAGGAAGAAAACGCTAAGCTGCGGGATCTTCTGAAATACACTGCTTTGCGAGATCTCCTGCAATACACTGTCTTGGATTTACATCAAAACTATCTCGACAAAGAATCGAAGGAAACGCAAGAGTTGGCTGATCGCGTGAAGCAAGATGACAATCTGAAACAAAAACTACGGGATTTGGTGGGGCGCTCCAAAAACAACCCAAAAATCGCTCTCATAGCCGCCAATGCCCTTACGGTGCTCAACGCGGCGGGCGAGTCGTTTGCAGGGAAGAACTTGCAAGGCATTCACGCGGCGGCCAAAAACACGGAAACCAATCAGTGGCAAGGCCCCGACTTGCGCGAGGCCAAGCTGACCAAGGCGCAATTCACCGGCGCCGACCTGCGCGGCGCGCGGTTCGACGACGCCGACATCACCGGCTGTGTGTTCACAAACGCCCGCCTGGCCCAGGCTCGCTTTACCCCCAAACCAGGCAACGCCGACGCGGTAGCCCAACCCAAGGTGCTGCAGGGGCATACGGCTGCGGTGCGTGGCGTCGACTTTTCTCCCGACGGCAAGCATGTAGCTTCAACTGGTTCTGACAACATGGTGCGTGTGTGGGATGCTAACAGTGGTGAGCAAGTCAAGGAATTTTCAAA
>JBCCEG010000570.1:0-1061 GCA_039030455.1 Myxococcota bacterium
CAAGGGACGTAATAGGATTGCCAGTCATCATCAATTTTCTTTTCTTTTTTCTTTGAAGACCAAATTCTTCTCCTGGAAGTATTTGAGGGAGAAGCGCATTAATTCCAAATTCAGTGCATGGAGAAATATCGGCATACAAGACAAAAAGGATCAACGGAATGATAAACTTCTATTGCACATGTATTATTCACTTAATAACGCAGCGAGCCCTGCCTGTGTTCCAGCAAAGGAAACACTTTGCCAATAGGTTTACGACGCGACATGGAAACATAACGTTCTCCCGAGCCGATGACTGTACCAGCACTACACGTTGCTGGCAACGACATACGTGAAGAAGTTTATACACACGACACGATGGGACCACAGTTGTTGCACTTACTACTCAGAGTTGGATGCTTTATACTACAAAAGTAAAAAACAAAAAAACAAAAAAACGATTATTAGGTAACATGATACGAAGAAGTTCTAAAGTTGTCGCCAAAAAAATTGAACAGGGCACCTGCTGCAGCACCGGTGGCCACGGGGCGGGCACTCGGGCGCGGTGTCGACGGACCGGTACTACAACCTGCACCGCCCCGCGGTCGCGGCAGCGCTCATTCGCGCTGGACGGCAGGAAGGGTGGGAGCCCGGCCCCGGCCGCGAGCACCGCATCGACGACGGGTTCGCGCTGCTCGCACGCCACCCGATCCCGCACGGAGCCGGGGGTGGCGGAGAGCACGCTGAATGGCGGAAGGAGGGGGGATCGAACCCCCAAGGCTCCTCACGGAGCTCGCCCGGTTTCGAGCCGGGTGCCGTCGCCGACCGTCGGCTTGTCCTTCCCGAGGGGGATGGCGGAGGGTGAGGGAGTCGAACCCTCAAGGGGCCCGAGGGGCCCCGCCGAGTTTCAAACCCGGTGCCGTCGCCACATCGGCATGACCCTCCATGGCGGAAGAGGGGAGGATCGAACTCCCAAGGCCCCTCACGGGGCTCGCCCGGCTTCCAACCGGGTGCCGTCGCCGGCCGTCGGCTTGCTCTTCCAGGGGTGGCGGAAGGAGGGGGGATCGAACCCCCAAGGCTCCTCA
>JBCCEG010000571.1:0-1061 GCA_039030455.1 Myxococcota bacterium
CGTAGGGCGCGAGCGGCGGGGTTTGCGCGCTTCGCGCGCCCAACCCCGGCCCACGACCCGTGCTTTTGCTTGCGCACCTTCGGTGCGCAAGCTAAAGGACCGGAGGGAGGGGAGGGGAGTGCGCCTCACTACGTTCGGCGCCCTTCGGGGAGGAGAGCAGCCGGGCTGCTCCCAGATACACTTAAAGGTTAAGGTAGGCACACGGCACTGCTCGCTCTTGAGTGACTACTGAAGAGGTGAAACCCAAATACCTTGTCGTGGCTAACGCCCATATATAGCAACCGCGCACATTCTTACGCCATCTGTAACCGAGAGCGCGCCCCAAGAGCCAAGGAAGACTCTAAGCAGGGCGGCAGAGCCTTTTGCTACGTACTCCAAGTTGGTTGTAAATCGATGATTGGTCGTGGAACTTTTTTACATGTTTCTGATAATTCAGGTGCAAAAATTGTCAAGTGTATTGGCGGTGGCAATAGGATAAAAATAGGAGATGCCATTACAGTGGCTGTTCAAAAAAAACAAAAAGCTAAAATAGATTCTAGAAGTGTGCACAAGGCTGTTGTTGTCACAACAAAAAAACAACTAAAAAGGAATGACGGTAGTATATACAGTTTTGAGACTAATACTTGTGTTTGTATCAACTCTAAATTTATACCAATCGGAAATAGAGTTATTGGAGCAACGACATATGAGCTCAGAATTTACAAATTAATGAAAATTTTGTCTTTAACACAAATATGCCTTTAAAAAGAGTATGAACCTGGGTACGCCATGGGCAGCCGGCTTGCGTGCGTCGCGGTCGCGCGGTTGGCCGAAAGGCCACGTGCCGGTCTCCCCTCACTCTTTGTACTCCGACCGTACGACCCGTCCCCCCTCCCCTCGTTCGCCGAAGGCGAAAGCCTCCCCTCCCTCCGCTCTTTGTCCGCTCGGTGTCGGACGCCGCCCCTTGGGGTCCCCGGAGGGGCGGCGAGACCCGAGGGGACAAAGGCGCCAGCGAAGCTGGCGCCCTCCCCTGCTCGGTGTCGGAACGACCCGAGGGCGCCAGCATTGCTGGAGCCCTCCCC
>JBCCEG010000572.1:0-1060 GCA_039030455.1 Myxococcota bacterium
ATTATTATCATTATTTATTCATATTTTACTAGGGACAACCCCACAGACCTTTGGTCTTCTTACAGGACACCCTAAGAAAGCAGATATGGATGAGCGAAAATCAGACAGAGATGTGGCGATGCGAGGAGAAGGAGGAAGGGTACATGGGAAGAACAGGAGCAAATTGAGCTGAGAAGAAGAGGAGAGACAGCTTTCTTATAGAGAACGGAGCTTGGGTCTGCTGTTATGTCTGTTGGCGAGGTATTGTGAATTGTGGAGGGAGATGTTGATCGGAGAGTCTCTATGTCGCATTGACACGTCGGGGGATACAACAATCCCCTACGTTTCAATGCGACACATGCGATCATTTCCACCGAAATAAAAAAACAAAAAAAAAACAATCCGCAAGCTGTTTTTTGGTTCTCAACGAATTGAGAACGACCACTGACCATGACGACTGCGAGCGAGTTTTTCAGCGTGCGACTCGAAATACTCACGTACGGATCGTGTCTACACGTCAGGTTGCTGGTTCACACGGTATCCTACACGAAATCATTCTCCATGCGTAATCTGATACGGTCACCTTCGTGTAGACACGATCAGCACGTGAGAACTTCGAGTCGCACGGAGAAAAACTCGCTCGCGCGATCGCAGTCGTTCTCATTTCGTTGAGGCGACGGCGAAGAAAGCGCTGAAACGCGGCGAAGTGCTTGATGGCGAAGGCGGTTTCTGCGTCTGGGGCAAGCAGGCGCCGGCGGCGGTCTCGCTGCGGGAGGGGTATCTGCCGCTGGGCCTCGCCTCGGGCGTGCCGCTGACGCGCGACGTGGCGGAGGGCGAGCCGCTGCGCTGGTCCGACGTGGCGCTGGACGAGACCGACGACGCGCTGCGCATCAGACGGGAGATGGAGGCGCGGTTCGCGCCGGGCTGAGGGGGCGGCGATGTTCGTGCACCGTTCGTGCACGGCGGATGCACCGTTCGTGCACGGGATGTGCCGCAAGCGTGCCGCAAACGTGCCGCAGGCGTGCGCACGGCGTGCACCGAGCGTCGGGCGCCCGCAGGCGGGGCGTCGGCCGCTCGGCGG
>JBCCEG010000573.1:0-1057 GCA_039030455.1 Myxococcota bacterium
CTCCGCCCCATAGGGAGACCTTCTATCCATTCCTTAGCTCCACAAGAAGAAATCTTTGCCAAATCCCGCCACACTTTCGCTCTAACCGCCCGCCGCATTTTTGCCATGTCCCTCCCCTCCAAGGTCGATGCACCGCCCAAGCATAGCCACGCCCACTAGTAGAAAGGGGGGCGTCCCACGGCACCCCCTGACGCGTCGTGGCAGGCGTCGTGGTCACGACGCGTCGTGGAAGCGTGCGCAACGCCTCTAAGACGCGTCGTGGTAACTGCCCCTAAGGGGGTTTTCACGTCGTCGTGACAACGCGTCGCCACGACGCCCAGAAACGCGTCGTCACCACAAACAGGCTCGAGCCTGTGCTCGATCCACCGTTGAACGCCGCAACGACGCGTTAATGACGCGTTGCGGCCGCGCCAAGAATCAGGAGCCCTTGTCACGTGTTCACCTCGCCACTATCTGCACCGCCCAAAACAAAGCACCCTGATTGTCGAGAAGCAAAGCTAGCGTCACGGTTCTTTGAATGTTTCAGAACAGTTGTGGGCGAACGTGGAAGGAGCACGCTGGGATAGGTGAGTGTAGTGGCATGGTCGAGGGAGGAATTTCATTTTGCGGCGGGCGACAGAGATGGGCGGGTGTCGCGGGGGCCAACGCTCTGCAACACGTTTTCTGTTCTGATAGTTTTGCGGTTTTATTGTAGGGTGGTTTGTTGAAGGATCGACTGGGTCGCATGCAGCCCTGGTCAGGCGTCATCAGGCGCCATGACAACCAAAAAAAATGGCGGCGAATGTCTGCGCGGCCGCTCACGCTGGAGGACCAAGCCAAGCGAATAGATGATGAAACGGTAGGCCTTTTTCTCTTCAGAATACATAGTCCAAACTTCAAATATTTTCAGTTTTTTCCCCACCCAGAATAATCAACTAACCCCAACGTCGGCTTTCCTTGGTGGACGGCAGCTCTTGTTCGACTTGGAGGTGGGCTCTTCTGGCTAATTGCATATTGCAATTCAGGTTTGTGTTTGAGTTTCGTTTTGTGCCATGCTCCATTGTAGGTGGGACGTCAC
>JBCCEG010000574.1:0-1055 GCA_039030455.1 Myxococcota bacterium
ACTGTTGCGCTTGTAGCGCTCTCCAGTTTTCTTCTTCGCATCGACGTAAAAAGCTTCTAGGAGCTTGGCCAAGTCGGCAAGAGGTACGATTGAAAAGTCGACTGGCGGTAGCGACTTGGCTGCAACGAATTCAGCGAATGTACTGGCCCAATGCTTAGTTGCCTTTCTAGTGTGCACCGGCACGGCATCGTGAACTAGCTTGCGACGCTCCTCCTCAGTGGAGGAGCCAAAACGAGTGCAGTTTTCCTCCGCCATCCTGCAACCTGACACCACCAAAACCAAAAATGACTGTGATGCTGACCACAGTCGACCGCTACTTTTATTCCCCCAGAAGCCCGACCGTTGAATTTCCGTTAGAAATCCGTTACCTCTCCCACACAATTCTATTGGGAGTGGAGCTCAAATATTGGCGCGATCAATCCAAATTTGAAACTGCAAGCCAATCACTGTTTCGACCAAGATTCAAAGTTCTAAATTTAGATTATGCACAGCCTGCGTGGCATGCAGCTTGCCGTTGTGCGTGCTTCGCAGTCCAAACACGTCCACACCTCGGTTCAAGCAAGGGAAGCGTCTTCCTCCTTGCCCAGTGCAGTGTCAACGGCTGTGCATGTAGTCGCTTGTGCAAGTGTAAGGTTGTGTGCGAGAATGGCATTGATCAAACCTCAACTTCAGGCTCCCGAACCGCCTGCGGCGCAGTCGTTCTGACCGGCCAGCGAAATGCCGTAACACTTTTCTTTGCCTGCGGCGTGCGCCGGCGCGGTAATCGATGCGGAAAGGGCAACGGCAACGGCGCCGGCAACCACTGCGGAAGTCATGACCTTGGTCTTGGTGCTCATTTTCAGCGTTCCTGTTTCTAAGAGTTAAGAATAAAGCAGCGTTTTAGACTATCGCCGCCGTCGGGCCGTCGCGCCGGCGGCTCTAGTCCGCCCGCTTAGCTGCCCTGCGGGGCTGGTTTGGAATAAGTGCCGTCGTTCGACTTGATCGACTTCCAGCTCTTGGAGGAGGCGTCCTGGGACTCCAGGCCGTTCCAGTTCTTGCCGGCGGACTTGATGTGG
>JBCCEG010000575.1:0-1050 GCA_039030455.1 Myxococcota bacterium
ATAGCTTTTTGGCTTGGCTGTGTGTGTATGTGTGTGTGATCCACTGAGGCTGCCTACTAAGTGTTTACGTAATCTCTGTCTACATCCTCATCAGGCTCCTTTTACAACATCGTCACGCCTAGCAACTAGCGCCATTGACCGCTCGGTATGTGCGTTCACGTGCGGATGCTAGAATGTGCGCCTTCCAGCAAACGCACGTGCACGCACATACCATTGAGCCGTTAATGGCGCTAGTTGCTAGGTGTGACGATGTTGTCAAAAGAGGTTAGTTAAGTTAAATAAAGGGGTTGTTTAGTCCGTGTATATTGTTTAAAGTTGCATTTAATGTTTGGATTGCATTATCTTTGGTTTTTGTTTGGTTATATTAACGTCGTCGTCGGCTGCACCCAGCGCGCAACCTGGGTGCAGCCAACAATGACGGTCAAAGCTTAGTCGTCATTGCATTTGACCATTATTGTTGCAGCACTGGTGCATATAATATCACCAATATATACGTACACACTCTACAATGCATACTTATTATGTTCTGAGGGCTTTCCGACGCCGATACTAAATGTATATTTCGCGTCGTCCGGAGCGCACTTTATGTAGTGCGTGCGCTACGCAGTTCACATGCGTTCCACTAAATGGATAGAGCTTTCCTCTAGCTTCACAACGAGCCCTTGCACGCCTCCATCGGATGCCGGACGGCAAAGATATGGGCCTTCAAAGTTGACGGGGGGACGGCGTGGTGAAGTAACTCCGCGGGGTAGTTGGGAATCCCGCGGGGAAGTTGGTAAATCCCGCGGGAGCGGGGTCGGGGGCGGGAGCCAAAAAAAAACATCCGCGGGGACGGGGGAATCCCGTCCCCGCGGATGAACATCCCTGCTTGGACACGCGGTTGAGTCGCCTCTTTAGTAGCCCAGCTCCATCAGGACGACTGCAGTGTTGGCAGGTTGCCCGGCATTGGCAGGTCGCCCGGCGGTCGAGTTGTGTTGAGACGGGCAAGGAGGCGGGTTGGCGGGCGAGACGCGGCTTGAGAACCAGACGGTGCTATTGACCTGATCGGCC
>JBCCEG010000576.1:0-1050 GCA_039030455.1 Myxococcota bacterium
CGTCGAGCCGCCGCACTCCAAAGCGCTGCGCGCGTTTTTCATCCGACAACCCCGTTAATCCGTGAATCAGCGGACTAGCTTGCCTTCTTTGCGCGCGCGGGCCTTGCGCAAACGGCGCTGATAGCGGTTGAGCCCCCGCTCTTGTTGCGAGTCCGGCGGCGGGGAAGAAGACGGATCGGAGCGATTGGCGAACAGGGCTCGCAGCTGTTGCGCGTCGATTGTGTCGCCCGCGGCTCCGGCGGCCGACGCGGCGGGATGCCGCGCGCCTAGAGTAGCCTCGGCCGCCGCCCGCTGCATCGCCGCTAAATCGTGCTGGGCACGCTCGCGCGCGTCCGGCGGCACCTCGCCGGTGAACGCCTGTTCCAGCACGCCGGAGCGAATGTGGGCCATCATGCTTTGGAACAGATGAAATCCTTCGCGTTTGTATTCTTGTTTGGGGTCCTTTTGCGCGTAGCCGCGAAAATGAATCCCCTCGCGCAGGTGCTCCATGGCTTGCAAGTGTTCGCGCCAGCGGTGATCGATGGCTTGCAGATACCAAACGCGCTCCAGCTCGTGCAGCTTTTCCTCGCCTACTTGCTTGGCTCGCTGCTCATAAGCTCGCTCCAGGGCCGTGTACACCGCGTCCATTAAATCATCGCGCGAGCCGGTGAACGTGTCCAAATCCACCGACACGCCGAACAGACCGCGAACTTCCTCATGCAGATCCGCCAACTTCCACTCGCTAACGGGCGTGTTGGACGGCGCGGCCCCTTGCGCCAAATCCACCACCGCGCGCTCCACCAGATCGAAAATGAGTTTGTGGATTGTCTCGTTGTGCGGGGGCTGTGCCTCTTTTTGTTTGCTTAAAGGTTCCGCGCCGATGTGGCTTAAAGAAGAACCACGAGTGTTTTGATCGCCTGGATCCCCGCTTTCGCGGGGATGACAAAAAGGAGAGCGGGAAGAGACACAAACCCCCAACACCCGACGGCGGAGGGTGTAGACGGCCTTGCGCTGCTGATTCATCACATCGTCGTACTCAAGCAGCTGCTTGCGGCTGTCAAAATGAAACCC
>JBCCEG010000577.1:0-1050 GCA_039030455.1 Myxococcota bacterium
CCCACTCGCTCCCCCGCCCCGACCCCGTCGGGGAGGGGAGGGGGGCGAGGGGAGGGAGGAAAGGGGCGGGGGCGGTTTCGCCTTCGGCGAACGGGTTCCTTCGGAAAGGGGAGACACGCGCTACCTCCAGAATTGAGTTGCTGGTTTGCGTGCTCACCAAGGGACGGCAAAAGCGGGAGAAGGGACTTGAACCCTCACAACCAGCTTGGAAGGCTGGGGCTCTACCATTGAGCTACACCCGCCTGTGCGGACGGGCGCTTGGGCCGCTGCATTGACAACAGTGTTTGCTCGGCAAACACTGTTTTGGTGGCATTTCTTTCACTTTAGCAACGTCAATACGTACCCCGCCACCCCGGAGGGGCGAGCCCGCGCGTCTTAATACTCGCGACCTACTACTACAGGCAAGTGCCCAAGAGCGTGCTAACACCAACTTGCGTCCCCGGAGGGGAAGAACACCGCTAGCGTCAACAATTGTCCCCGAAGGTCGTTCGTTCCCCGAAGGGGAAAGAAGGGAAAGGCTTCGCCGGCGCGCAGCACTCGGAAACCCGCTCGAAGCGGCTCACACGTTGGCGCGCGCGTTCGTTCCCCGAAGGGGAAAGAAGGGAAAGCGCGGTCGGCCTCAATCGGCGCAAATAGCTTTTAATGATGAATACAAATTTTTATCTCAACTCCGGGAAATTCTGAAATTCTCACTGTGTGTAATAATAGACACAGAGCGGTAATGTTTTGGCTAGATGTGATTATTTTTTTTTTATATTGTTTTTTACAAAATTGTGAACACTGGCTGACTCCATGTCAGCAAGCGTAGCACCTTACTTCAACAATGTAAACCAAGCAGGGGAATCATGCAAATGCACAGTCTTCATCAAAACATCCTAACTCACGAGCTTGATACGAGCAGCACAAGCAGACGGTTACGCCGCAATAACCCGTTCACTACCATCGACTATTAGCTTTACAGTACATGCGCCCTAGTCCACCTAAGGGTTCCACTACCTTAGCCAGTCCATCCCCAATACAACTTGATACTACAATGCCTATACCACTCGG
>JBCCEG010000578.1:0-1047 GCA_039030455.1 Myxococcota bacterium
GCTGGGCTAGTGAGGCTGTAGCGTTAGTTTAGTAACTCACCCGACCGCGGGCAAGCACTTTATGGGCGAGTGCACGGTGGTCGACCGTGGGCAAGCGCCCTGCGGGCAAGTGCATTGCGGGCAAGCATCTTGTGTACGAGCGTCGTACGGGCGAGCGCACTGGGGGCGGGCGAGCAAGCTCAGTTTAGTATGTCGACGGGCGGGTGCCCCAGTGCACGATTGCTGACGACGGCTAAACTGCATTGCGGGCATCAGCAGGAGTACGCTTGCGCTGGTCTGACGACATGGTAAGTCCAGGAATAATTCTCTTGGTCGACTGCTGGCCGATGAGGATTAACTGGCGGCTCTACGAGGCAACGTACATGCTGCTAGGCTGCGTAGCCTTTTGGGGTGCGTACAATGCTTCAGGAGCGATGAATAGGGAACAAAGGCGGCATTCTACAGGGAATAAATTGCTGAATTAGTTTCGTGATTTGGGACGTGTTTGGGGACTGTGTCCGGCCTGTTTCCGTCTGAGACCGGGCGTGTCCAGGTGTGGCATAGCTTCTCGTGGTCTATTGCTGTTAAGCAGTCAGCTCGGCGCTGGGCCGCGGAAGCTGCAGAGGAACTTGGCGCTGCCGGATGGCTCCAGAACTTGATGGAATGGGCCCTCCGGACCCAATTAAGAAGCTTGACGGCATACGCCGTAGAAACGCGTCGAACTTTCGTGTAGTCTCAGCCATGGGTTTGCTACATATACCGGGCACTGGGCCACGACTATTCGCCGTTAACTCTGTTGCTATATTGCAATCGAATGACTTGCTGAGACCATTCTTGGACCATACTTGGATTCGTTGCTATCTCACTGCTGTCTTCGGCTGTTGGGGACGGGGAAGGCATACAAGCGAGACGTGGACCATAGCTTTGGGTGGTTGCGGTGCGTTGGGTTGCGGTTGCAATGGTTTGACGGGGATGGACCGGTGCGGGGTATTGGCGACCATTAGCCTTGGCCTGTGGGTATCTCCGTTTGTGCACTGCTTTGGGCATCATCGTGAACCCCTTACTTCC
>JBCCEG010000579.1:0-1045 GCA_039030455.1 Myxococcota bacterium
AGAGTTCAAGCGCGCCCCCGGCAAGGCGGATCAAGAACGGCTTCAACAGGCCGCGCAAGCGGCGCTGCGACAGATCAAGGACAAGAACTACGTCGCCGAGTTCGCCAACCAAAAATGTTCCTTTGTCCTCGCCGTGGGAATCAGCTTTGTCGGAAAGAACCTGGCCACCGCCTTTGAAAAAGTGGCGTAGGGGAGCGAAGCCCCTTTGCTTTCGGATGATAAAATCCGCAACGCCCCTGCCTTTCTTGAGAACGAAAGAAATGTTAGGAATGGGAAGCGGTATCTCGCAAGGAAAGCCGCCGTCCACGAGTCGGCGCGCTTTATTAAGGTCGCCTGTCTGGTAAGCCGATAGCGGTTTAAGGGATCCCCGTCCGTGGAGCGCGCGGGCGGGGGTTCTTGGCTTTTTCGCCGCTTCACGCGCATGTCGGCCGGAGTTGGGGGGCCTTTTTTGCCCCCAAAGGGCGACTCGGGGACCAAAAACAGGGGGTAAGTTGAATGCTTGTAGGGCGAAAAACGGGTTTTTTCACCGCCTCCGAAAAATGATATCCGCTTGTGGGGCGGTTATGACCCCTGCGTGTGTCTCTTCACGCACGGTCGCTTACGCCCGCGCGCGCGACCTTATTACGTCCTCCATGTTTTTCAGAGCAAAACAGGGGTGTTTTCGTTTAGTATGGTACGGTTAGAGGTACCTGAAGTATGCTCAGAGGAAAAAAGTTAAACAGACTGCTGTTGCACTGGCACCCCGACACCGTTGTCACCCGCCCTAGGTTGCGGCGCCTGGGGATCTCCCCCTCCTTGCAACGCCGCTACGAACATTCCGGCTGGCTGTGTTCCATCGGCGTCGGCGCGGCGGTGCGATACGGGCGGGCGGTGGAATGGCCGGGGGCGGTCCACGCGTTGCAACACCAGCTGTACCTCCCCGTGCACGTGGGCGGCTCCTCGGTATTCGCGTTGTCCGGCGACCTCCGTGACACGGGCACGGTGTCTTTGTGGGCGCGCCGAGGCGTCCGCTTGCCGCCGTGGTTCACCCGCAATTGGGGCGACC
>JBCCEG010000580.1:0-1045 GCA_039030455.1 Myxococcota bacterium
TGCATTTCTCCAGATATTTCCGCAAGTGCTGCGGCACGCGTTGACGCCCGTGCTCGACCACGTGACCTCCATGGAACAGTGGAAGCGCACCAACAGGCGCATGAAACTGGAGCTCGCTATCGCGGAGGACCCGGGCAATCCTGCGCTGTTCGCGACCTACATGAACGAGCTAAACTCGTCAAACCCGCACGACGCGGTGCTCACCTTTTTGTCCGGCAAGTTTGCGAGCAACTCGGAGGAAGCTGTTAAGGAGTTCCTCCGTGCGCTCATACATTCCGGGCGGCTGGATTAGTACGGTGGGGCGTACGAAGTCGCCGACACGCCGGACCATCTGTCGCTGCCGAAACTGCTCGCCGAACTGTCCATCCAGGCGTAGGGCGACATCGCGCCCGAAAACCTCGGCGCCGCTAGCAGCTCCCCAATGTATGTCCACGTGCTCAACTCGGAACGTGCGGGCAACACGTTGGTGCGTGGGGCACAGTGGTTGCTTGGTAACGCGGTACTTCTAGCCCTTATGGTAGTGTCGTTTGTCGTGGGCAGTGAGATTGTTCGCCAATTGAGTGCGGGCGCGGCCGCCCCGGCAAGCGCGAGTAGCGGAACTACGTCCAGCAGTAGTTCCGCGGCTACCACTGCGCCGAAAGAGTACAGCCGCGACACGTTACCCGAAAAGTCGGTGAAAAAGTTCTCTGATGTCAAGGGGTGCGACGAAGCCAAGGAGGAGTTAGTGGAGATCGTGCAGTACCTCAAAAAGCCCGAAAAGTTCCGGAAGCTTGGCGCGAAGCTGCCGAAGGGCGTGCTGCTGACGGGTTCCCCCGGTACGGGGAAAACGTTGCTGGCACGTGCGGTGGCGGGGGAGGCCGAGGTGCCCTTTTTCTATCGCGCGGGCAGTGAGTTTGAAGAGATGTTTGTGGGCGTGGGGGCGCGGAGAGTGCGCGCCCTGTTTTAGGCTGCCAAAGCGAAGGCGCCGGCGTACCCCAAGGCTGACAACGTCCTTGTCTTTGACAAGTTGTCGTCGGTGTTCCTGACCAACACCAACCACGAGGAA
>JBCCEG010000581.1:0-1044 GCA_039030455.1 Myxococcota bacterium
CTGGAGTCTCTCCGGCTCCGCCGGCAGCTTCGCGACGGTCGGGGGGGATAAAGGCAAGCGCTGGCGTCCGCGACCCGTACTCCGACCGTACGACCCGTACTCCGGTCTATGATAAGCACCGGAGGACCGGAGGGGAGACAAGACATTCTTCTTTTTATTTATAGGGCGCAGCCAGCTTGCGCGACTTTGGCATTTGGGTCGTGCTTCCGAAAAGCGTCGAAAGCGGGGACTGAGCGACCGGGCGGATACCGCCCGGTTATTATTCGTAGGTCGCGCGGGCCTTCGGCCCGCGCAATCAATCCCCCGGCGTATACCAGGAACCTTCCAGCCCTAAAAAAATGACAGTTCGGAACGGGAAAACCCTAAACGTGTTACTGTGAAGCGCCCCCCCACGGCCGTGTATTAGTAGGATAAGGCAATAAGCAATGGCCCATCCGTAATGGAGAAGAGATGCCCACGTGCCTCCGCGGTAAGTTCCTCAGTACTGCACACACGAGCCCGTCGAAATGTGGTGACACCTTTCTTACGGGTGTCGCGCGTCCCCTTCGGGGAAGACGCGTGCTCGCGGTCCGCCCCGAAGGGGAGAAGTGGACCGCAATCTTCTAAGAAAGGTGTCGGTGGCCTTGGGTTTCGAGCGCGTCCCCGGAGGGGTCGTAGACCAACAGGAAGAGAAACAAACAACAAGAGTGCGCCTCACTACGTTCGGCGCCGTCGCCCACGGTAAAGGCTGGTGAGGTAAGAGGAGACGCGCGAGGAGCCGTATGGGGCGAAAGCCCCACGTACGGTTTTGAATTGGCGGCCAACCGTAGAGCGTTAAAACTTGCGTCCTAATCCTTTTCACGGCCAGGCCGCTCCCCAGGATCACTAAAAGCGTCCCCTACGGGCACGCAAGTGCTGGAGTTTACGCTTGTGTTAGGGGCCGCAGCAATAAGTCGCAGGCCGAACCGTCAGGGGGGCCACAAAGCGGGCGCCCAAAAAACACCCCCCCCTGACGGGTGACAAAGAGAACCGGTTTAGGACCCCCCCCCCCCCATACACCCCAAC
>JBCCEG010000582.1:0-1044 GCA_039030455.1 Myxococcota bacterium
CCGGCAGCTTCGCGACCGAAGGCGGCAAGCGCTGTCCGCCCCGAAGGGGAGAAGGGGCGGGGAGACCTATTTTATACTCACGATTGCCTGAGGTTCTACATCGAGGGGCCCATTGAATAATAGTAATGTCCGCCGGTGCTTGGCATTTCCGCATTCGCTCACCACTACTAACGGATTCTCGGTTGATTTTAGTTCCTCCAGCTAATTAGATGTTTCAGTTTACTGGGTGCTTATGCTATTTTGAGCGTCAGCGCTTTACGCAAAGGCACGGTTAACCGTAAAATTTGGCGCTTGCGCACCGTAAAAGCATGCTCAGCGCAATACTTGGCGGTGCTACAGTGCCCAGACATGCTGGTTCACCTCGCGCTAGGTTCGAAACCCAGGCTGCTTGCGCGGGAGAACTGCGCTGCTCAGGTTTACCAAACAGGGTATTGCCCTGTGCACAGGAGATCCGCGGATCACAGGATACTTCGCTCCTTCACGCGGCGTTTCGTTGCGGCAAACGTCCTCGAATTTCTCTGCCGAGGCATCCACTCAATGCCTTCCTGTGATTTTTTACTGTTAGACACAAGGGTGAATTTGGCGAACGCCGCCGGGGTACCTGTAAGCTTATTTGTGCTTACTTCTGAAGAAAGCACCAAAGCACCCGAGGTTGTTGTGCGCTGCTAGCATGCGCCGTATTCACAACACGTTCGCGAGAGTCTCAACCCAAAATAATCGCCTCCCCTCCGACCCACTCTTTAGCCCCCCCGGCTTCGCCGGGGGGTATAAAGAGCGGACTCCAGCGCTTGCCGCCTTCGGTCGCGAAGCTGCCGGCGGAGCCGGAGAGACTCCCCTCCGCTCTTTGTCCCCCCCGAAGGGGGGGACAAATAGTGGCCGGGGCGGGGTTCCTTTATCCCCCCCCCCGCCCCCCGTGCTGGAGGGGCTCGCGCCTAGTGGCCGTGACCTTGAAGACGAGCGGGTACATCGCCAAGGCGGCGGCCGGCGCCGCAGCGAGTGCGTCCTGCGGGGCGGCATCCTCGGCCGTGGGCGCGACCGCCACAG
>JBCCEG010000583.1:0-1043 GCA_039030455.1 Myxococcota bacterium
CCGCCCCGCCCACTCGCTCCCCCGCCCCGAAGGGGTTGGGTTTCGCCTTCGGCGAACGGGGTTGGGGTTGGGTTTCGCCTTCGGCGAACGGGGTTGGGGTTGGGTTTCGCCTTCGGCGAACGGGGTTGGGGTTGGGGTCGGGCCAGGCTACGCCTGAGAGTGGTTGGGGCGGGGACGGCGGCAAGCGCTGGCGGACCGCGACCGGGAAGAGTAAGCGGACCGCGCGCCCATGCCCTGTGAGGACGCCTGACCCCCCCGTAGCAGACAGCCCCTGGCGAGTGCGTTGGACGCTCGCCTGGCCCGTTGGAATTTTTGGGCGTAGCTTGCCGACTACCGGGCACGACCAAGGACGGTAGTCACCTGATGGCTGCGCCACTCCCGGTGCTGGCGCACCAGTGCGCAAACACCAAGTGGGCGTATACCTCATTTAATGCCACCGTATAAATTTTGTTTTTAAAGGTAATTTGGAAGACGCAAAAAGTGCTGCATGTTCAGCTAATCTTTCACTAACTCCATCGAATTCAAATAAAATCAATCCTTGTTTGATTCGGCTCATTCAAAAAGAAGGATAGCCCTTTCCCTTGCCCATTCGGACCTCCGCCGGCTTGGCGGTCATTTGTATATCAGGAAACACTCTTGTTCAAATTTTTCCGGATCGCCGGAATGCGCGAGTGATTGCAATACGAGCTGCATCGATTGCCCGGGCGGTTAATCGCCCTTTCCATAGAGATTGGATTCCAAAAACACCAAATTGTAGTTTAATTGTATTGTTCGCTGAGCGAACGATTCTGCCTTTTTGATATTTACGATATTTTGTACGTTTGGGACTTAGCATAAATACACCTGTTTATATTATTCGAGCACCTTACAAGCACGCTAACGCTCCTTCTGAGCCCCCGACCCGCCGCCCCTTCGGGGAGGCGAGACCCGCGCTTGCGCTCCTTCGGAGACCCCGCCCTGCTCTGCTCGCGCCTGCAAGGCGGTCCACTTCTCCCCTTCTCCCCGCCCCGACGCTCCGCGTCCACGGAGTGGACCGGAGTGAG
>JBCCEG010000584.1:0-1041 GCA_039030455.1 Myxococcota bacterium
CAGCGCTGCAACAAGACTGCTCCAATCGCTTGATCAGTGGCATCACACTCTATTACAAACCCCTTAGAAAAATATGGCAACCGCAGAAGTGGTGCAGTGCACAGAGGATTGCGCAGGTCCTCAAATGCACGCTAGCAAGTTGCATCCTATTCCCACTTCGCCCCCCCAGCAAGCAACGCTGTTAATGGCGCTGCCCTGTCCACAAAAACGCGAATAAAAGAGTGATAATAGCTGGCTAAGTCTAAAAACTATTGTAACTCCTTCACTGAGGTCGGTGCAGGCCAAGACTGAATAGCTTCAGTTTTGGCGGGATCAACTGCAACACGCCCATTTTCGATAAAATGCCCCAAATAGCGCGCACTGGTGGCGCCAAAAGAACACTTCTTCCTCTTTGCAAAGAACCGAGGAGACGCCCGGCGAGCACGAGACCACGTCCGAGGGGGAGGTCTTGCGAACGACCAGCCCCGAGGCGGCCGACGCCTTTATCGCCAAGCTCGTGGAGTCCGGTGGCAAAATCGTGCAGATCTCCCCCCACCGCCAGTCTCTTGAGGAGCTTTTCGTGCACGAGGCGCAGGAGGATGCAGCCCCGTGAGTGTGGTGCTCGGCAGCCTTGAGCGCATGTGGGCCATCGCGCTCAATACGTTCCGCGAGGCCGTTCGCAACCGCGTGTTGATGGTGCTGGCCCTGTTTGCGGTTGGGCTCATGGCTTTCTCGCTCGTGCTCGGCGAGCTATCGATGCACGAAGAAGTGCGCGTCATCAAAGACCTTGGCCTGGCTGGGATCAGCATCGTCGGTGTGATCATCGCGTTGTTCCTGGGTGTGAACCTCCTGTCGAAGGAGCTCGACCGCAAGACCGTGTACTTTGTGATCCCCAAGCCCCTGCATCGCTGGGAGTTCTTGCTAGGCAAGTACATTGGCTTGGCGGTGACGTTGTCGCTGCTGGTGGCTACGATGTCGGTCATCTTGGCCGCGTTTGTGGCCGCGCAAGGGGGACATCACGGGATCTCGATGGTGCGGGCCGAGGTCCTGGTGCTGTTCGAA
>JBCCEG010000585.1:0-1040 GCA_039030455.1 Myxococcota bacterium
GCGAAAGGTTTACAACGACCGCAAGGTCGTTGTAAAGGGGGATTGTAAGGGGAGAGAGCATGACGGTATTGCTCTAAGTTCCTTGAGGCAATGCCCATCGTTTGGGGGGTGTTGTACCATGGCCGACGTTGACCCGTAATTGGTAGGACGAGTGGCCGAAGGATTGCCGGCGATCTACCGAGGAGCTACGGTTGCCAGGAAATAGCACCGCCAAGGTACGTTGGTGGTAATGCTCATTGGCGGTGCAGCTACATCGCCGGTGAACTAAGGGATGCGATCGACCAAGCTACGAGCCGACAATGACCCACCCCGAGGTTAGCAAATAGTTTAGTGAGTAACTTGTCCGACCGTAGGCGAGCATAGTACGAGCGAGTGCATTGTGGCCGACCGTGGGCGAGTGCCGGCAAGCGCCTTGCGGGCGAGCGTGTTGCGGGCGGACATGCAGTGTACGTTTGCTGTACGGCAAGCGCACTGGGGCGGGCGAGCAAGCTCAGTTTAGTACGCTGCCAGGCCAGTGCATCAGTGTACAATCGCCGACAACGGGCAAGCAGCATTGCCGGCGATGGCAGGAGTACGCTTGCGCTGGTCGGACGATATGGTAAGTCCAAAAATAATTATCTGGGCCGGCTGCTGGCTAAAGAGGGGTTAACGGCGGCTCTACGAGGTGACATGCATGCTGCTAGGCCAGGCAGCCTTTTGAGGCGCGTACGCTGCTTCAGGAGCGATGAGTAGGGAACGAAGGCGGCATTCTATGGGGAATAATTTGTTGTATTAGTTTCGTGACTGGGGACGTGTTTGGGGACCAATTCTGGCATGTTTCTGTCTGAGACCGGGCGTGTCCAGGTGCGGGGTAGCTTCTCCGGTGCATTGCCGTCGAGCACTCAGCTCGGCGCTGGGCCGCGGAAGCTACAGAGGAGCTTGGCGCACCCAGAAGGCTCCGGAACTTGATGGAATGGGCCCTTTGGACCCAGGCAAGAAGCTTGACGGCATACGCCGTAGAAACGCGCCAAACGTTTGAGTAGTCTTAGTCTTGGGCGCTA
>JBCCEG010000586.1:0-1039 GCA_039030455.1 Myxococcota bacterium
GGCGTCCGCTCCACTGTCTCCTCCCTTTTTCTCAGGGCACGCTCGATCTCGGCCGATGTCTTGGGGTGGTGGGACAACGGCTGTGCCGGGAGCGGGAGTGTGTTGCCTTCGTATTGCGTCAGGTGGAAGGGCCGATACGGCCTGTATGACGGGGAGTGCGCGTGCGTCCTCAGCTTGGTCCGCCGGAGCGGGCTGCTTGTCAGCAGGTGCGGACGGGGGCTTTGCAAGGCAGAAGTCGGGAGGAACAGGCCACTCATAATTGCCTCCATATGGTAGCTGCGATTCCCTGCTCTCCGCGTTTTCGGGCAAGCCGCCCTCCTCTGGACAACGAAGCGACGGTGACGACTGCGAACGGGGCAGGACGCCTTCCGCACGCGGGAATCCGACTGCATTGCGCCCCGTCGCTCCCTCATTGCGCCGCGTCGAGCCGACGACGGGCGGCGGGGGCTACTCAGTGTCCGCCATAGAGACTGTAGAGTTGACACTGTAAGGACAAACAATATGCAAAATAAAAGGGAAAAATTGCGCAAATTAAATTGAAAAAACAACACCGTGCAAAGGGCTACTTACCAGGATTGGTCAGTATCCTTCCGAAAACCAGAAACGCCGAGAAGGCTGCTGTTGCGCTGTGAACTGTTCCTCTCGCTATCCGAAGAATTTGCTGACAAATTAGGGCCCATTGTCCGAGAGGAGGGCGTTCGGGATACCATAAGGCATAATCCAATTGTCTAAAAAGGCTTCAGCGACATGCGGCGCAGTAATCTTATTCATCGCGACGGTGCGGGTAAGCTTGGAATACCTGTCCGTAATAACGAGGACATGCTTATTCCCACGCTTGGACCGTGGAAGGGGTCCAAGAATGTCTATGGCGATGAATTCCAAGGGACCATTGGCCGGAAATAACTGTAGGTACTTCTGGTGGGCGTAATATGTGCCTTGCATCTTCGCGCAACTTATACATTCGCGGACCGTGTGGGCGATGTACGAGGCCATGAAAGGCAAGTAAAAGTCGCGGCGAAGAGTATCGTACATGCGTCGA
>JBCCEG010000587.1:0-1039 GCA_039030455.1 Myxococcota bacterium
ATTGGTTCTCATCCATCATCCACCATCCACTCCATACAGCAGTTTTTCGATCGATACACCACACGCTACTTGCCTACCATTTTTAAGAATAGCTAGCCTGGATATGGTGAAAACAATAGCCTAGGAAATTCCGTGGTCGAAAATTTAATACAATATATTAAAATGTTCCGATTTTCAAGATTTATATATTATATTAAATCTAAGTGCGAGTATATGTTGCAAATCCAGTGGATTCCAAGAGATGGCAGCGACTTCATGTCTGGTCTGTCACACGCCTAGGGCTCATCTCATCTCGCTGGAGACGACAGAAATTTCCGCGAACCAAAGCGGATGCTTACGCCATTCGCCATTCGCCATTCGCCATTCGCCATTCGGCTTGTCCTTCGCTGACAGCCAATGGACAAGGCTGAGAAAAAATTGCATTGTCCTGTTCACACTATAAGCAAGATGCATTATCTGCCTTACAACGCACACTGACTTAAGGTTTACTCGCTTCGTTTTCCGCAAGAGTTCTCTGAACGTTTTGGCGGAAAACTCGCTCGCTCCTCTAGGAGGGCTCCGGTCGCGCCGTATCATAAACGGTTGTCACGGCGTTTTCCCCGAAGGTTCTCTCGCTGCCGTTCTCCTCGCAAAACTCTTCGAGATTTTCCTCGGACAACTGCTCGCTCCCTTGCGGGGAGAAACGCCGTGTGTCTTATCTAGACCGCCCACCCGTGGAGCGCGCGGTCGGGGTTTTTTGCCTTGGGTTGAACGGCGTAACAACCACCGCTTTTTTCCAAGCCAATGAGTCCTGTATTACTAATAAATTAAAACAACACTAATACACTAAAAACTCCCTCCACCCACCGACCTATTAAAAAGCAAGGAAGTCGGCCGCAAGGCCGTAGAATGGAACCGTGCCCTAGCGCGTGGGCGCCCAGCGCACGGCTTGTGCCCAGAGGCCTGAGTGGGCGGCTTGCCGCCAGGCACCGGTGCCGCGTGGCAGCGGCGCGAGGGCGCTAGCGCGCACGCCGACGGGGAAAAAGAACACGGGCAGGCC
>JBCCEG010000588.1:0-1034 GCA_039030455.1 Myxococcota bacterium
AGCTCGCCATCAAGCCGGCGGAGAGCGTCCGGGTAACCAGCTTTACGGGGCAGCCGGCAAAAATCGTGGGCAAGGTGAATTTCACCGTTTAGGTAGGGATGCTGGAGATGTAGCTCGGGCAGGTGTTGGTACAGGAGGGGGAATTCTACCAGGGCATTTTGGGCGCAGACGTGTGGATGGGGAAGCCGGGGGTGCTAGGTCCGGCAACCCTTCAGTTGCCCGGCCGCAATCCAACCGAGGGACGTGGCTCGGCGACCTTGCCACTGCTGAAAGCCGGCGTCCTGGTCGTCACCCCCTTCCTGCCCGTCTCGGGTGACTTTCCTCCGCCTCCCAACCCCGTCACTGCTAACCAACCGGCTACGACGTCTGCTGAGTCCTCCTCGCCGACCACCGTGTCCACTCGCTTTCTGCCGGCATGCCAGACAACGTTGGACAAAACAAAAAGAACAGGAAATCGAAAGTCTCAGTCAACAAGCGACGATCCAAAGCGATTCTAGGTCGCATTCTTTCTTTGACCCTCTTGATGATCCTTTAGAGCGTCGACCAAGCGTTGAATGCGTGTTTGGGCGCGACGGGCGTGGCCAGCCCAAAACCTCTCACGCTGCTGCGTAAGGGACTCACGTGCACTCGTGACCGCGCAGCGTTGGGCATCCATCCAAGCCATTGCTGTGATCGAGGTAATCGCCGCCCACCATCGCCTTGCTCACAGACCGGCCTGCCTCACACGTTCGTATATTACTGGGAGTAGGCTAATCCACTTAGCAATTCGTTCCGCCCTCATTTCGACCGCTGGGCGTACCTGTTGATGCCCGCGGATCCCCGTGACTCGCAGATAGTACTTGTCACCACGCCGAACGATCTTTGCGTTCGGGCTATCTAGAGATTTGCAGCGGACAGTTTGTGATACCTGTTGCCACTCCGAGCCGTCCATCAGCAGGTAGGTCTGGTTCGGATACCAGCCATCAAAGAATCCGGCGATACGTGAGATCGTGATGATCTTCTCCACTTGAAAGTCTCCATGGTTTGGTGTTAAC
>JBCCEG010000589.1:0-1031 GCA_039030455.1 Myxococcota bacterium
CACACCCAAGTGGGACGAGGTCACGGTCATCGATCCCGAACGTCAGATCCGTCTGGCGCAGGGCGACTACGAGAGCGATCCCACGCTGCGCGTCATCGATCTGCTCTGCCCGATCGGCTTCGGCCAGCGCAGCCTCTTGGTGTCGCCGCCGCGCGCGGGCAAGACGGTAATCCTCCAGAAGATCGCCCAGTCCATCCAGGACAACTACCCCGAGGTCTACCTCTTCGTCCTCCTTGTCGATGAGCGTCCCGAGGAGGCCACGGCCTTCCGGCGGGCGACCACCGGCGAGGTGGCGGTGTCGACCAACGACAACACGCCGAAGGACCACGTCTACGTGACCGAGATGGTGCTCAAGCGCGCCAAGCGCCTCACAGAGACCGGCCGTGACGTCGTCATTCTCATGGACTCCCTCACACGCTTGGGGCGTGCCTACAACCTGCTGCAGCGCGGTGGGGGCAAGACCATGTCCGGCGGTATCGACTCGCGCACCCTTGAGCGCCCCAAAGCGTTCTTCGGCGCCGCGCGCAACATCGAGGATGGCGGTTCACTGTTTTGGAGGAAAGTTCAACTTTTTTTGCAGATGCGGATTCGTCTTCGCCTCACAATTATGGCAATATAGGTTGTTTTCGCTACAAACAAGCTTCCATTTTCGGCCCTTTTTGGGGTGTGGAGTTGAATTTGGAGAAGGCAATTTTCGAAAACGGCAACGTTTTCCTTGTCCACCTCGGCGTGGCCGCAGCAGAGTACGGCTGCGAAGACGACTTCGCACGCGCGACTTTCAAAATTCCACGGATTCCATGAACGGAAATCTGCTCAGGAAGGTACGCTACGCACGGCTGCACGTTGCAATGATTCGTACGTGCATGGTTCACACGTCTATTTTTTTGGCACCGACTGTAGACAAGTGTCTCTAGCTGGCTTATCCGCTCGAAGCACCAAGCCATGTACAAGTAAATGCTGGCAACACAACACAATCCAGGAGAAGAGAAAGCAGAGCATGGCACGGGTCGGTACGGGTCACGACACCTCCC
>JBCCEG010000590.1:0-1026 GCA_039030455.1 Myxococcota bacterium
GAAAAACTCATAATTCATAATTTATAATTCATAATTAAAAAGGAAAGTCCTATGATCAAGACAGTCGTCTTGGTGTCCGGCGGTATGGACTCCGCCGTCACCCTCTATGACAAAGTAAGGGAATTGGGTGAAGCGGGCGTGCATGCTTTGTCATTCATCTACGGAGCCAAACAAAACGCGCAAGAGAGCAAGCACGCGGCCGCTCTTTGCCAACGCGTGGGCGTCGCGCGCACCGTCATCGATCTGGCTTTCATCGGCGGGCTGTTCCGCTCCGACTTGCTGCAAAGCGGTGGCGACATTCCCCTAGGGCATTACACCGATGCCTCGATGCAGCGCACGGTGGTTCCCTTCCGCAACGGCATCATGCTGTCAATAGCCGCCGGATTCGCCGAAAGCATCGGCGCGCGCGAGATAGCACTGAGCAACCACGCGGGCGATCACCGCACCTACCCCGACTGCCGCCCCGAATTCATCGACGCCATGGGCCAAGCCGTGGCGAGGGGCACTTACGCGAAAATCGCCTTGTCTTCACCCCTGTGCCGCCTGGCTAAAGCCGATGTCGCCCGACGAGGCCACGAGCTAGGCGTGCCTTTCGCGGACACCTACTCTTGCTACATCGGTGGAGCAAAACACTGCGGCCGCTGCGGCACCTGCGTGCAACGCCGCGAAGCATTTGGCGAAGCAAAATTGCCCGACCCAACTTTGTATAATTATGAGTTATAAATTATGAATTATGAGTTCCTAGACATCATGAAAAGAGGACTTCACGGTTCACCTTGGGCATAAATTACATCCTCAGCTAAAAGTCTCATAATTTCTCTTTTTTAACTATGAGATTCTTAAGTGAGTAGCCCAGGGGAACTTCCCCCCGGGCTATTGTCAAATGTTGTGTACGGGGCATTTAGGCGGCCTCCCTGTCAGAATCTTTTTGTTGCACCTCTCCGTTCACAAAAACGTTTCCTTCTAGCAGTTGTTTGAGTTTGTCGGCGTGTTGCAATTTGAACCAGCGCTTTTGGGCGTTTTGTA
>JBCCEG010000591.1:0-1018 GCA_039030455.1 Myxococcota bacterium
CCTTTGACTACCCCAGAGCCAGAGGCAAGCATGCTAAAGTCGAGCCTTGGCGAAGCGCGATTGCAGTCCACTGCGTTCTTCCCCTCCGGGGACGCGCTCACGCCCTCTCACTCTTGCCCTTCGGGCAAGAGCAAGAGCAAGAGCAAGCTCAATCGTCGCTTGCTAGCCAGGGGGCGAGCGCGTCCACCGCGCGCGCGTCGTGCCGAAAGGGAAGACTGCTCCCACGTTTGCTCGCCTGCGCGAGCCGCGAACAAGCGCCAGTGGTGCCTTGCGTCCGCCCCGGTAGCACCACACCTTGCTTTGCCCTGAACTCAATGACTATAGTTATTGCGTTTATGTAATAAACGAACCGTGTTGCCCGGGTCTCAAGGAGTGCTGCGGTCCGGCTGCGGTCCGGCTTCGCCGGACCGGGTGCTGCGCTCGTTCCCGAAGGCAAAGAAGGGGGCCCGGAGGGAAAAAAGCCGGACCGCAGCACTCGGAAGACAAGACATCGGGGGGTATATGACCTGACCACCCAAATCTCCGCTTGGGGCGTGACCCCCTTATCCATTATAGTGTTTATGGTGAAAAGACCCCTTTCTTACGTGTATTCCGTCTCGCGCTTGCGCGCAGGAGGCTCCTAGATTGCGGTGTACTTTAGAAATTTTTGAGGCTGCGGTACCTGCCTTGATAAGTCGTATATTGTGGGTGAACGTACCTCTACTCACGTACTAACGAGCCAGAGCCAGTCACATATAGCTGCCGGTATGCGGTCCACGTATGTCACCGTTGGTGCTTTCTCAAAGTGCTCTCGCCTCCCCGCGCCTTCGGGGACCCTAGCGCTGCGCTCCGCTCTCAGGCGTAGCCTGGCCGCCCCTCCGGTCCACTCCGTGGACGCGGAGTACTCCAGCGCTTGCGCGACTCCCGCCCCTCCCTCCCCTATGGGCGCCAGCTTTGCTGGAGCCCTGCTCGCCGGCGACGCGGGCGAGGGCGGGGCGGGTTTCTTTATCCCCCCCGACCCCTCGCCGGCTTCGCCGGC
>JBCCEG010000592.1:0-1011 GCA_039030455.1 Myxococcota bacterium
CCGGCATTCCCACCGTATCGCTGATGAACTGGACGGCATGCCTCACCACTGAGCTAGTACCAACAAAGTCGCTGGATGCCGATTCAACATATGACTCACCCTCAGCGGTCCAACGGTGGGGGAGGTCCTCTGGTGAAAAAGATAGGGGATTAGACAAAAAAGGGTACACCCTGTTACTTTTGGAGCAAAAAAGGGTAACGTGTTTTTCGCTTCGGGGCGCGGCGTTGCACGCGCGCTGGACACCTCGAAAACACGCTTCTGCGCCTCAGCACCACTCCCAAGGTGCCTGGGCAGCGTGCCCGACCATTTTTTTTCATTTTCAAAAGTGTTACTGGGTCGAACTACAGCGTCGAAAATGAGAGCCTGTGAGAGTACCCTTTTCTGCAAACAGATCCGGAGGGTACACCCTGCGCCCAGCTAGAATTTTATCTAGTACCCTTTCCTGTTCACTACTTTGCCCTTTTTTGTAAAGCGGTGACCGCACCGCCGGCTCAACTCAAGATACGCCGAGCAGCCACAACCATTGCCATTTTCGGTGCAATTACACCACACATGAAAAGGCCGACACCCAACGACCAAAGAATCCGAAGCCCCCTGCCGCTTGGCCCGCACACCCGGAAGATCCAACGATGCACACAGCGCTCTTGTGTGCCGGAGCTCACAAAGATCCAACGAACGTGACAAGTTGCCCATGCGACAGCCGCAACGGCATCATGCTACCGTTGCGGATACTACAATTTGCGGCTCGGAAACAGACAAAGGCACCCGGTCCGGCCGGATTTCGGATTGGAGAAAGAACGCCTCCATCCGACGGCGTAGACTGTACGACCAGGTGCATCTCTCCGACGGTTACCGTTGCAGCCAAACTTCGTTTCAAACCAGCATCTCCAAGCACCCACAACAACTGTAGCCTGGCCTCTAGGATCGATCGACCGCAACCCCCCAAACGCAGAGAAAAGTTTCGCATCGCCGTGACCAATAGAGCTCAATACGCTACACCGCATAGCTAAC
>JBCCEG010000593.1:0-1002 GCA_039030455.1 Myxococcota bacterium
CGTGACTCCAGCCGGTCGGCAGCTCCCTTCATCCCTGGTCTCAATGAGTCAATCCACAGAAAAGCAACACGCTACGGCCGATCCCGACTCCACTCATGTACTGTAGTCCTTGGGCTGACCGGGTTTGACCCAAGGTTGGCTGGCGTCGAGCCAAGTCAGCAGGCGGGAATGAAACCGTTAACCGACGACCCCCGCAGGTGCACAAGCCTCACTGGACCGGTCCATTCTCGCGTTTCGTTTTCCTCCCCTCCAGATTCCACAAGCCGACCTACCGGGAGCCCAGCCAGGGGATCAGAGGTAAGCAAGTCACGGCCAGTGTCGGGGTTCTTGCCGCGCGTCCTTGCTGAGATTTGCGTGCTGGATTGATACGCGTGCATAGGTGATTCGACGAGCCTGGACCCGGTCAAGCGGGAAAAAAAAAGCGAGGGAAATCTCTCCAGTCGTCGGGTCTGGGGCGATTCGCCGATGGGCGCGCTCGTGCTGGGAAGCGTCGAGCAGATGAGCCGGCAATAGGCTAGGTCGTGGGAAAGGTAAGGTGCCCCCTTTTTCAGTCAGCGCTGCTTCGCTTTTCGTTGGACTTGCTCAGCGCGTGTCCTCGGGACGGCTTGGCGTCAAGGGGCCAAGGTGCAAGCGGACGGGAAAGCGGTGGACTCGCTCAAGGTAAGGCGGCACGAGCCCCCTTTGGTCGCCAGCCGAGTCGGGGTTTTTGTTGTTGTGGTGCTGGTGGTGATCACAATTTGACTTTGATGATGTAGCGGTCAGTCGAGAGCACGGAAAATCGCTCTATAAACTCCCCAAAACCCCAAACTCGACGTTTGGAGCCTGGTGGGGATCGTCGAGGGGGTACCCACTCCGCACGGACGGCCGCAAGGGCGGTCAATCCGGCGCTGACCGACTGGATGCATGCATATTCTACCCAGGGGCGAGGGTGGAGGGCTTAGGCATTCACGATGACGTCCGTTTTATGCACAACAAACGCACGATTGCGCTTGATGGGGATGC